>NZ_JAOCLL010000015.1:0-98107 GCF_029845285.1 Acinetobacter sp. GD03645
TTATAAACAAAGAAGATTCCAACAAAATTTAATATCCATTTATACTCAATAAAATTTAGATATTTACACACTATAAGTGAAATCGATGACAAATGTTTATATTGCTGGCTCTGGTAAATTAGCCCTTGAATTATTGAATGGATTAATGCTTGATCATAATTATAATGTACGGGCATGGGCTGATAGAAAATTGTCAGAACCCTCTATTGTGGTACACGCTGGTTCAGGACGGGAACTAAAGGACATCATTGGGCATTGTGAACAGACAAACTCTGTTCTGGTTGAGCTATCAACTGAAACGAACCTATCATCTGAGCCTTTAAATATTCCAGTCATTCTATCTCCCAACACCAACATTTTAATGCTCAAGTTTATGTTTATGCTGGAAAAGGTAGGCTATAACTTTAGTCAATACCAGATTAACCTGACTGAGTCCCATCAATCGGGCAAGACTTCAACGCCAGGAACTGCAATTGCCATGGCGAAGTCATTAGGGCTGGCAGAAGAGAATATTGAATCGATTCGTGATCCTAAAATACAGCGTGAGGAACTAAAAATTCCAGAACAGAGTCTGAATCGGCACGCCTATCATCGAATTGAGATTTCTGATCATCAGTCCTGTTCAATTAATGTGGAAGCCAAGGTATTGGGTGGTTCACCCTATGCTGAGGGTGTGAGGCAAATTATTATTGCCGTCAGCAACAATACACTCGAAAAAAGGCTTTATCAGGTTACGGAATTTATTGATAAAGGCTGGATATAAACCAATAGCACTGCATTGATTGTTAGGGCTTATTTTTAGAATAAAACCATGTATAGAAAATTTTATTGGGATTATATTCTATATGCCTTGATTGGGTGTAGCCTACTTGTTGGTTATGCCTATATTGATCAGGAACCCTTTAACTGGGTGGCTGCCATATTTGCCTTTATTTTTGGCATTTTATTGATGACATTTATCATGATTAGGTTGCCGTTATTTAATCAGTATTATATTCATCGTGCTCAATTAAAGCATACGATATTAAAAATGAAAGCACATGATCATGCTACTCATCGTGTTGCACCAGTCATGGCCAGTTTAATCTCAGCAATGATTTTCGGTATTATTCTCTATGTTTTGGGTTTTGAATCTTTTAAGGTTGAATGTTTTGTTGCTGCAATTGCAACTGGGGTGATGAGTTTTTATTACGCTCCTGATTAGTCGTCTGTACCTTAAAAAATCATAAAAAGGAAGTTTCTGTGTTGAATGTCATTGTGCAGTTGATGGGTGGAATCGGGTTGTTCCTTTTAGGTATGACTTTGATGACCGATAGCCTGAAAGCAATGGCAGGGGAAGCACTACGTCAATGGTTGGTGAGATTTACTGATTCTCCAATCAAGGCGGTATTATCAGGTATTGGGCTGACACTGGTGGTGCAGTCCTCAACAGCAACCACTTTGGCGACCATTGGTTTTGTAAGTGCTGGGGTACTCAGTTTCAGCCATGCGATCGGGGTGATCATTGGTGCCAATATTGGAACGACCAGTACGGGCTGGATGGTGGCGCTACTTGGTTTAAAGTTTTCGATTTCCAGTTTTGCCTTACCACTGATTGGTATCGGGGCCCTGCTAAAATTATTGGGAAAAGAAAGGGTTGGGTTTATTGGACTGACTCTGGCAGGTTTTGGTCTATTGTTTTTTGGTATCCAGCTTTTGCAGGATGCCATGAGTGGCGTGGCGGAACTGATTGATCTATCGCGCTGGGCGGAACCGACGTTGTTGATGCGTTTGTTTCTGGTGCTGGTGGGTATTCTCATGACCATCGTACTCCAGTCATCCAGTGCGGCAATTACCACAACCCTTGCGGCATTGTCTACCCAGACCATTAATCTGGAACAGACCCTGGCGTTGGTGATTGGGCAAAATATTGGAACGGTGGCTACGGCTGTTTTGGCGGCAATCGGGGCAACCACGAGTGCCAAGCGAACGGCTGCGGTTCATGTCATTTTTAATGTGGTCACTGCGGTTTTTGCATTTACGCTTTTATCTCCAGCGTTTATATGGGCGTATAACCATATTGAAGCCATTCATCAACTCGGAGCGGTTTTGCTGGTTGCCGCATTTCATACTTGTTTTAGTGTCTTGGGGGCATGTATTTTTATGCCTCTTTTACCTAGGTTTGAGCAGTTCATTATTTACCTGCTTCCAGAAAAAGAATATTCAACAACACGTTATTTGGATGAGTCCCTGTATAGTGTTCCTGCGCTGGCAATTGCCGCAGCAGAACGGGTGCTATTGCAATCGATTGCTGATATGTATGGGATTTTTATACGCTGTATCCGTCGGGAAATCGTTGCTGGGTTGGTGAGGACGGATGAGCTTGATCATATTCTGGTAAAAGTTGAAAATTATCTGGATGCAATGACTATTCCACAATCCCTTGCAGATCAACGTCGCTTTATTATCCTGTTGCGGCTGGCTGTTTATGTCCGTGTTTTAAGGAATGACTTAAAGGATGTCTCAAAGATTGAAACTATTCAACGTCAGGCTGCCATTTATGATTTAGCACAGCATTTTGCGGCATTGATTGAGCAGTATATTCCTTATTTATTGCAGGAACCATTTGTAAAAATACCTAAATCTTTAGTGGATGAATTGAGCTTGATAGTGAATGAAATGAAAGAGAGACAGGAATCTGTAAGGCAAAAGATTATCGAGGATTCTGCCCATCAAAATGTTTCTGCAACCTATACTCTGGAATTGCTCGCTGCCCAGCGTTGGCTGGAGCATTTGGTTGTACATTCTGAACGGGTTGCAATTCTGCTGGGTGATACTGATCAGGGCATTGTCCATGAGGAATTGGCTTAATGCAGAAATGTGGTTAAAGGCCCGAACAGGCAATAATAGAAAAAGAGTCCTGAAGCCTGGACTTGAAAGTTTTGTTATAAATCAGCATCACAAATCGTTAAATATCAATTTTTGATGATAAGGTTAAACTGCGTATAATCTTTTTAAAGACGATAAGATATAAAGGATCATTCATGACAACCGACCAACAATTTCCAACACCTGCCAATCTTGGTATTGCGGTATATGCAAATAATGCCGAAGCGATTGGGAATACCCCACTCATTCGTATCAACCGTATTATTCAAACAGGGGCAACGGTTTTAGCCAAGGTTGAGAGTCGCAACCCTGCATTTTCAGTGAAATGCCGTATTGGTGCGGCCATGATTGCTGATGCTGAGCAGCGTGGTGTACTCAAGGCGGGCATGCATATTGTTGAACCGACCAGTGGTAATACAGGTATTGCACTGGCGTTTGTGGCGGCGGCAAAAGGTTATCCCATTACCCTGACCATGCCTGCAAGTATGAGTCTGGAACGTCGTAAGGTGCTGAAAGCCTTGGGTGCGAACCTTGTACTGACTGAACCAGCCAAAGGCATGAAAGGTGCGGTGGATGAGGCGGTACGCTTAGCCACTGAAAACCCTGAACAATATTTCTTACCACAACAGTTTGAAAATCCAGCCAATCCACAGATTCATACAGATACTACAGGTCCTGAAATCTGGAATGCCACAGGTGGTAATGTTGATATTCTAGTGGCGGGTGTGGGAACTGGCGGCACCATTACAGGGATTTCACGTTATTTTGAGCAAGTGCAGAATAAGCCATTGTATTCAGTGGCGGTTGAGCCAGCTGAGTCTCCAATCATTACCCAAACTAAAAATGGTGAGAGTATTACACCTGCACCGCATAAAATTCAGGGGATTGGTGCCAACTTTATTCCTAAAAACCTGGATTTGGACCTGGTTGATGAAGTCCTGCCAGTCAACAGTGCCGATGCGATTGAATGGGCAAGAAAGTGTGCCACTCAGGAAGGCATTCTGGTGGGGATTTCAAGTGGCGCAGCATTGGCGGCGGCGGCCCAGGTTGCTGAACGTCCAGAAAATGCGGGGAAAAACATTGTGGTGATTCTACCTGACAGTGGTGAGCGTTATCTATCTTCGGTGTTGTTTGAGGACTTGTTTGACGAGGCTTAATCAGTCGTTGAATATAAAAAACCATGCCTAGCGCATGGTTTTTTATTGTCCAATTTAAAGGGCTTTCTTTAAGGCCTTTTCATGTCGCTTCACGGATTTCGCGTATTTCTTGCCTTTGTGTCGTGTCCAGAAACTGCGTTGATAACCTGTCGGTCCGACATTGTAATAGGCAACGGCTTTTGACCAGCTTCCCGCAGATTTATAGTAGGTCGCAAGCACTTGGGTGCCACAGTTAATATTGACACTTTCATCATAAAGATTGCCAGGACAGGCCTGATGCCAGTGGCTTGGAATGATTTGGGTCAGTCCCACCGCGCCCGTCGGTGAGCGTGCGGCGCTATTGTAGTTGGATTCCTGTCGAATAATCGCCGCAATTAAAAGTGGCGAAACATCGTAACGCTCTGAGCTTTGAATGATGATGGGCGATACGCGATTGGCGGTACTAGGTGAAACAGAATAAGCGGTTTGTAATCCTGATGAGAGTTGATTGGAACGATTGGCAAATGATCCGCTTAGACTGCTGCATGCAGACAGGGTGATAGCGGTCAGAACCAGGCCGATTCTTAAAAGCAGCAAGATGGGTTTTTCAAAGATGTATTGTTGAGTTGTTAGGATTTGCAAAGCAAACAACCAGAAAAATAAAATGATCAGTCATGGTATTAAGCCAAATTGAGTGAGTCAATAGCGATTATTTTATCGTTCTATGTGTATGCGAATTAAACATGAGGCCAATAAAAAAGCCCCGACATCCTGTCGAGGCTTTCTCATATTTGGTTTCTTGCCGCCAACTCCTGTCAACGACCACGTCCTGTGCTTCTTGTTGTTCTGAATGAGACTTCCTGTCTCTCTATGATTTGTATATTAGGGGATAAACCTGCTATCAGCTATTCGCCAATCACCGCAACTTGTGTACGTTTTAACCTACAAAATACAGGGTCATGACCAAACGGCTACATTTTATCAGTGAGGGGTTCAGGCATGCGGCAGTATGTCCCGCAGAAAATCATATGCAATGCCCAACGTTTCAGGGTTTTTTAAAGGCGGCCATTACAGGGAGTCTAAAAGGGACTAAAATCAAACCAGACCTGTAGAAAAAGCTGATTTATGTCGGATATTGTCAAAACCCATATTGAATATGGTTCAAAATCATTTACCGCGATTTTATGGTCATTGTTCTTTGCAGGGTTTGCCTCGTTCTCATCCCTGTACTGTGTTCAGCCGATGATGCCGATTTTTGCAAAGTTCTTTCAGGTCACCCCGACACATAGTAGTTTTCCATTATCCTTTTCCACCATTGCCCTAGCCATTGGCCTACTGTTTACAGGCTTTATTTCTGATCGTTTCGGGCGCAAACCGATTATGGTGTTTGCATTGTTCCTGGTTTCGGTTTTATTGCTGGTCAGTGCGTCTTTTCCAATCTGGGAAATTTTCTTAACAACTCGTATTTTTATAGGCTTGGCAGTGAGTGGTGTTGCAGCAGTTGCCATGACCTATATTGGAGAGGAGATTTCACAGAAAGATATTGGTTTTGCGATGGGGCTGTATATCTCAGGCACAGCGATCGGGGGGATGGGCGGACGCTTGATTGCAGGGGTATTGGTTGATTTTATCTCATGGCAATCAGCAACTTATATTATTGGTTTTATCAATCTTATCATTGCCTGTCTGTTCTATTTACTCTTACCCAAGTCCCAGCATTTTCAACCCTATCCTTTTCGATTTTCCCGTTTTAAGGCGGCGTTTGAACAAAACTTAAAAGACCGTAAATTACGCATCCTGTTTGCCGAGGGTTTTATCCTGATGGGATGTCTGGTTACAGTATTTAACTATATTAGTTATCACCTGCTGGAAACACCATTTCAGTTATCACAAAGCTGGATTGGCTTAATCTCGATTGCCTATTTGGCAGGAATTTACAGTTCATCAAAAGCAGCGCAGTGGAGCTTTAAATATGGTCGGGCCAAAGTCTTACCCCTCATGTTATTGATGATGATGGCTGGACTGCTGATTACCCTGATTCCAGCACTTTGGGCAATTTTGCTGGGGTTGATTATTTTTGCCTTTGCTTTTTTTGCAGCGCATTCCACCGCCAGCAGTTGGGTATCTGTGCAGGCAATTCAATATCGGGCGGTGGCTGCATCGCTGTATTTATTCTGCTATTACATCGGTTCCAGTTTGTTGGGAAGTAGTGGTGGCTTGATCTGGGAAAACTTTGGCTGGGTCGGGATCAATCTCAGTGTGGTGTTGGTATTGGCAGTGGGACTGTTTCTGACATTTTATCTCCATGATGCAAAATAATTATTTTCTCAACTTAAACGACAGTTACAGTCGCAGGACACTTGCTAAAAACCATTGAATTTCGGTAACTTAAGCACGTGCGATATTCAGCATGACAACACAAAATAAATATGGGGAAAGCAGATGGAATTACATAGTCGTGTTTATTATAAGCATCCTGACTCAACAATCATGGGGCAATTAGAAGCGTTATTTACCACACACCAGGGAGATGAGGAGAAATTTAGTCAGGTAGCTTTATTGATTAATTCGCAGGCAGGTGAGATTACTCAAGAACTGCTTGATTTGATTGATTCGATTGAACATGACCTTGCGCCAGAGACGCTTGATTATGTTGCTGGCTTTGCAGTGCTGGATTTTACCCACGGCTCAAACGGGGATGAAAATATTGAGAATATTTTAATTTTCCTGAAAGAGCTGCTGCCAGAAATTATTGTACAGGCTTGGGGCTGTGGTGATGATGATCCCTGGGAATTCTGGTTTAAGTTTGATGGCGATGAACTGGTTCGTGAAGATGATGAGCCATTCAATGACCCTGAACAGGATGAGGAAATCAAGGCATCCATTTATGCATGGTGGCATCAGGGCTTGCCAGTGGAAATCAAGGAAGGTTTCCTAAACGAAGAATAAGGTTTATCAATCCCTTATCTCTATATTTCCCCATAATTCTGATCAGAGAAGTGGGGAAATATGATTTGTTTATTTTTTAATCTATAAAAATGAATCAAATTCATGTTAAAATGATCGGCTTTCATCTTTAGATGTCTCTCCTCCATCTGCTAGCCGAGATTCGCAAGCCATGTCTACTGCCTACACCATGCAGACCGCGCCCAAAGCGCTGTTTGATTACGACAAATATTGGGCGTCGTGTTTTGAACCCGCACCATTTTTGCCGATGTCACGAGAAGAAATGGACTTGCTCGGCTGGGATGCTTGTGACTTTATTTTAGTCTGTGGTGATGCCTATATTGACCATCCTTCCTTTGTGTCGGGTGTGATTGGGCGTGTGCTTGAGGCACAGGGCTTCCGTGTCGGGATTATTGCGCAGCCAGACTGGACCAATGTAGAAAGCTTCCGTGTGCTGGGCAAGCCCACCATTGCGTGGGGGGTAACGGCTGGGAACATGGATTCAATGATCAACCGTTATACGGCAGATCGTAAAATCCGCTCGGATGATGCCTATTCTCCAAACAATGAAGCCAATAAACGCCCTGACCGTGCGGCGACTGTGTATTGCCAGCGTTGCCGTGAGGCATTTCCAGATGTGCCTGTATTGCTGGGGGGGATTGAGGGCAGTCTACGCCGTATTGCACACTATGATTATTGGTCAGACAAGGTTCGCCGTTCCATTCTAATGGACTCTAAAGCCGATTTGCTGATGTATGGTAATGGTGAGCGTGCCATTATCGAGGTGATGCACCGCTTGGCCAAAGGTGAAAAGGTGCATGACATTACCGATGTTCGTGGTACAGCATTCATCATTAATAAACATAATAAAGCCTCCAAGGCAAAATTCGTTGAAATTGCCAGTAACGATGTCGATACCATTGGACGTGTTGATCCCATCATCAATCCGTATGTGATGACCGAAGATATTGATGGCTGTGAGGTTGAGAAAGAAAAAGGCAATTCTTTAGCCCAATATCAAAATTTTCAGAAAGAAATTGTGGCAAATCCAATTGTACGTGAGGGTGATCAGTTAGACCCTGATACCCAGATTGTGCAACTGAGAGCTGCACCATCCAAGGCGATTAAGCATAAACTGCCACCACGTGAACTGGCGGTGATTCGTTTGCCCTCATTTGAAGAGGTGGCAAATGATCATGTGCTGTATGCCCATGCCAACCGTATTCTGCATCTTGAAACCAATCCAGGCAATGCGCGTGCCCTTGTTCAGCGCCACGGTGAGCGTGATGTCTGGATTAATCCACCGCCGATTCCACTGACCACAGAGGAAATGGATTACGTGTTTGACTTGCCGTATGCACGTTTACCACACCCTGCGTATGGGGATGCACGTTTCCCTGCATTTGACATGATCAAGTTCTCTGTCAACATCATGCGTGGCTGTTTTGGTGGCTGTACGTTCTGTTCGATCACGGAGCATGAGGGGCGGATTATCCAGAACCGTTCGGAAGACTCGATTTTACGTGAAATTGAAAAGATTCGTGATACTGCACCGAATTTCACAGGCATTATTTCAGACTTGGGTGGCCCAACCGCCAATATGTACCGTCTGCACTGCAATGATCCTGAAATTGAGAAGAACTGTCGTAAGCCATCCTGTGTCTATCCAGGCGTGTGCCAAAATCTGCACACCGATCATGCGCCATTGGTTCAGCTTTACCGTAAGGCGCGTGAAATCAAGGGTGTGAAGAAGATCCTGATTGGTTCAGGCCTGCGTTATGACCTTGCGGTACTCAATCCTGAATATGTCAAGGAACTGGTTCAGCACCATGTTGGTGGTTACCTGAAGATTGCACCTGAGCATACCGAACAGGGACCACTCTCCAAGATGATGAAACCTGGAATTGGTACCTATGACCGCTTTAAGCAAATGTTTGAGCGTTTTAGTAAGGAAGCGGGCAAGGAACAGTATTTGATTCCATACTTTATTGCTGCACATCCAGGTACAACTGACTATGACATGATGAATCTGGCGGTCTGGTTGAAGAAGAATGGTTTCCGTGCCGATCAGGTACAGACGTTCTATCCATCGCCGATGGCCACTGCCACCACCATGTATTATTCAGGTAAGAACCCACTGTCCAAGGTGGCGCGTTACACTGAAAATGTGGATATCGTCAAAGGCGAGAAACGTCGCCGTTTGCATAAGGCGTTTCTGCGTTACCATGATCCAAACAACTGGCCTCTATTGCGCGAGGCATTAAAGGAAATGGGGCGTTCAGACCTGATTGGGAATTCCAAGCAGCACCTGATTCCGACCTACCAGCCACAGGGAACTGCTGAGGGCGAATATAAGTCGGCGCGCAAGAAAAACTCCACTGTGGCAGGGGATTCCGCAAAACGTACAGGACAGCCGCAATCAGGCCAGAAACGTCCACAAAAAGGACAGATTCTAACCCAGCATACGGGCTTGCCACCGCGTGAAACAGGTGAGAAACGTCCTTTCTCGGCAAAGCCAAAACCGAAGTCCAAGGCACATCGTTAAGTTGAGTTTGGGAAAGCATGAACCCTTCATGCTTTCCTTTAGATACACAAATGAGGGTGTGGTCACAGATTATTGGTAAAACTACAATTTATAGAAACATATACTGACAATATCGACTTGAATATTCCCCACAGGATGATTATAAATAAAGGTGCAGGACGCTTTTACGACTTTGGTCGGCTGTTCAAACACGATTAAAAAATTTAAGTTTATACTGCTAAAATGACTTTGCTATCGCTCGCTGTTGATTAAAAAAGTATTGACTAAAAAAATTGGCATCAAAGCCAAAATGATTATAAAAAATCTAAAGGGATTGGTTAGAAATGTATTATTTCATAACAATAGTTGGACTACTGTTTATTACAGTATTTGCAGTTCGAAGTTTGCACCAAAATCGGCGTCAGGACAGCCCACTGAAACGACGTGGTATCCTGAATATTTCTGAACAGATTACCCTGATGCGTTTACAGGCGGTTTTGCCACGGCATACCGTATTGGCGCATGTGTCTTTTGATGCCCTGCTCACCACAAAGTTTGCCCATACCCGCCGTAAGTATCAGGGGCTGGTTGCCGATTTTGTGGTGCTGGACCAGCAGCATCAGGTGCTTGCCATCATTGAGATTGCTGACGAGTCCTATGTCAATCGCCTGCAACAAAAACATTATCAGGACAGTCTGCTGGAACTGGCTGGATACCGTGTATTGCGTTACAGCGCGATTCCAACTGAACAGGAATTAAGGGAAGACCTGATTCCTGACCTGTTCGCGCCTGCTGCACCAAGAAGTGCTACACCAGTGACCATGCCACAGGCGGAGCGCGCGATAAAATACAACGTTCTGGCGGTGAAATCGTCCTAGTCTGGACGCACTGCCGTGACGGTCATTTCCACCAGAACATCAGGCGCATAGAGCTTGGATTCCACACAGGTACGTGCTGGGGGATGCCCCTCAGCAATCCACGCATCCCAAACGGCATTCATGGCCGCATAATCTTTTTCAATGTCTTTCAGGAAAATAAACACAGATAAAATATGGGTTTTGTCTGTGCCTGCCTCAGCCAGTAAACGGTCAATGTTGTCTAAGGTCTGCTGGGTCTGTGCGCCAATATCCAGGCTGGTGTCATCTGCCAGTTGTCCAGCCAGATGAACCTGATTTCCTGAAATTGCAACTTCGCAATAACGTGAGGTGACATGAAGTCGTTGCACAGACATAATGGTGACCTAATTAAAAAACATAGGCTGATTGTACTGCATACCCCCTCGCCACAGTGTAATTTTGTTTGACATCAGACCCACCTAAAGGAGGGTGATTCCTCCTCCGAGACGCTCATGTCCGAGCGCAAGAATATTCAGTGCTGAGTTTATATCTCTATCGTGAAATATACCGCATTCCACACACTGCCACTCTCTTATTCCAAGTCCTGCTCTACCTTTTGGACTACTACAGCGTGAGCCACAGCACGAACACGTTTGGGTGGTATACGCTTCATTGACTTCTTCATACCATACCCCTGCGTTCTCGCATTTATACTTGAGCATAGTCCTTAGTGTTGTCCAACTTGCATCCAGTACAGACTTGGCTAGTTTGGTCTGTGCTAATGCTTTGGCATTCACATTGCCAACGAAGATGGCTGCATGTTCATTCACTAATTTATGACTGAATTGATGCAGCATATTTTGACGTAGATTTTTAATCTTGGCATGAATCGCTTTCACTCGCTTTTTATTCTTAGCTCTTTGTGCAATGCCAAGTTTTTGTTCATATTGACGATAGATTTTAGGAGCTTTGAGTTTGACACCGTCTGAACAGGTCGCTAAGTCTTTTAAACCTAAATCTATGCCGATTGATGTTTTAGCGGTGGTTTTTTCTGCTTTGACTACATCAACAACTAGGCAAACGTACCAACGCCCACGACTGTCTTCTACAAATGAGCCTGTTTTTACGTTGTAGTTCGATAGCCCATAACTATCCCATAGTTTAAATTGGTGCTTGCCATATTGCACATAGCCATCGGCATATTTAATGGCTACTTTCTTGAATGGAATCCAACCTAACGAATGCCTAGCTGATTTCTTGTTACTGACACGCCATTTTAATTTTGCTTTTTTGAATTGCTTGCGTCTTGTGACCAATTCTTCTGTCACCGCCTGAATGGTTTGGCTGTGCAAGTTGCATTCTTTCGATGTGCCTTTCGTGTATTTGGCAATATCGTAAGCTGAAAAGAATTGCTGTTTTCGTTTTAGATGTTTAAAACACAAATCATTGACGTAATTCCAGACAAAATTAACTTCGGATGCCATCTGATTTAGCACCTTGCCATGTTTGTCTTTTATGCGTAATTTGAGTGTCTTCATGCAATTATTTTAACAGTATTTTTCTTAATAGTGACTATAGCACAAGTATCTAAAACGACATTTCATGTCGTATGGCTTACGCGAGTCGCTTATATCCCCCAGCTAAAGCAAGGGGTTTTACGCTCCATTTGATAAATCAGGCAGCAAAGCTTTCCATGCGAACCAGCCTGCGTTGCTGGAAAAATAAAATGGAATGTTGCTGCGGACAAATGATCATATTACCAAGATTCAGGAACTGAATTTTTGCCTCTCTCAGTTGGTTTAGGCAGGATGCGATTGAACTGTGTAATGGGCAGAGCTGGTCAAGCATCATTAAGCTGGTGTGGTACATGGTATTTTCCTTATTTGCAGAATAAAGGATGGAGCGAAGCAATGGCTTCGCCCCCAATCGCTTTAGACCGTTTGTTGTTCAGATTGATACCAGTTGACATGGCGTGTGACGAACATGACACAGGCAATCAGTACAAAGGACAGGATGGAGCCGAAAAGGAATGTTTTTCCACTGGATTGCAGCAGCAGGTACATCATGCCGTAGAGCACACTCAGCAAAATACCAAACAGGATTGCAGCCTTGAGGCCCTTGACCACGAAATATAGATAGCAGGTGATCAGGCTCACACAGGCAATTGCGGCAATCAGGTATGCCAGACTAAAGCTGTAATATTCACTGATAGATAACAGCAATACAAAGAATACGCCTTGAGCCATCGCGACCAGCGCATACTGGACAGGGTGGATTTTCAGGTTCTTTAATACCTCAAATAGAAAGAAGCAGCCAAAGGTAATGATAATCACCATAATGCCGTATTTGATGGCACGATCTGTTTGGGTATAAATATTGACCTGATCGAGAAACTGAATTGAAAGGCCCGACTTGGTGGCTGCATTGGGGTAGGGATAGGCAGCCGATGCATCAGGCTGGGAATTGAATTGCTGATAAAAACATTCACTGTTTTCACACATGGAAAGCTGATCAAGATTACGTTTGCCCAGCGCGATATTTTTCCAGTCTGCCTGAAACTGCTGTTGCTGGCTGGATTTTTTAAAAGGTAGGCTTTGACCGTCATATTTGGCATCACCCCAATTGCCCTTGGCCTGATAGGTCATTTCATAACTGGTGGGAATAAAGGTAAATTCACTCAGTCCCTCAAGCTCAAACTGTAGGTTGAATTTAAAGCCTTGCTGTAATTTCTGGATCAGTTCAGGATATTGCTTGGTGGTGATATGCATCACATCAAAGCCACGCTGGCTTTGGCTCTGTTCAGCAAAGTCAAATTTATAGGCCTTGCCATCAATGTTAAGGTTGGGTTTGGCATTCAGTCCGCGTGCATCCTGAATCGGAAAAACAATTTCAGCCTGATCCCAAAGATAGCTGCGTTGTGACTCATTGGAAAGGCTTTTGAATATGCCCTGTGCTGTCATGTGGTTCTGGTAGCTGATCGCCTTATAAATCGTGCGCTTATACGTGCTATCTGACACCTTAAACGCTGCTGTCCAGTCAGAATTTTCTGCGCCTACGGTGATAAACCGTATTTCATTACATTGATAGTTTTCTTTATTTTCATTGGTACAGGTGGTTTGAACCTGATAAGGCAGTTTTAAGTAAGGAGCAATCACTTGTTGTGGACGGATTTGCTCATTGGCAATGTCTTTAATGACCTGCTGCTGGTAACGTTGTCGTTCGTTCACCAAACCTGAAATAAACAGCAGTCCGAGATAAAAAATCAGGATCAGGAACAGAATCGCTCCAATCTTAAGATTAATAAAATTACGGCGCATCGTGGAGTCCATTGTCATTGTAATAGGACAAGTATCTAGAACTGAGATGCGCTTAGGATGAGCTGGGCTTGAAGCTTAAGTGAAGTTTGTGTGAAGTGTGATGCTGACCAGTACACCAGATGCATGATTTTTCAGGAAATCCAGCGTGTTCTCGGCAATATTCTGGATATGAATCTGTCCGTGGTGCTGTTGAACAATCTGCTGAACGATACTGAGTCCAATGCCTGTGCTACGTTGCTGATTGTGGGGACGGGGCAGGGAAAAGTAGGTTTCAAAAATACGGCCCAAAGCGTATTCGGGAATCGCCTCGCCCTCATTAAACAATAGAATGTGCAGATGATGCTGGGCAGGGTTTGCCTTAAGTTGCAGTGCAATGATTCCCTGTGCTGGGCAGAAGTCTCGCGCATTATCCAGCAGGTTGTTGAGTGCCTGTCTGAGCCAAAAGGCATCGGCATATACGCCGCATTGTTGAGGCAGATCAAGCTGTAGCTGAACCTGCTTGAGTTGCAGGGCGCTATGTTGCTGTTGAACACATTGTTGAATCAGGGCATTCAGGTCAAGGGTTTGAAACTCTAGAGCATGCTGGTTTTTTTCCAGACGGGTCAGCAACAGCATCCGCTCAATCAGGGATTGCAGGCGCTGGCTTTGCTGCACAATATGGGTGGCAAACTGCTGCTGATCAGTCAGTGGTAGATCATCCTGCAACAGTTCAGCACTGGCTTGAATGGCGGTCAATGGGCTTTTAAGTTCATGGGTGAGTGTGTTGACATAGTTTTCAACATAGCCACGGTCTTCCAGTTTTTCCCGCATATCGCTTAATGCCTGAGTCACCTGATTCAACTCTTTGGCGGAGTAGAAAAAGGGAGCCTGGTTGACGGGCGCAAGGGCCTGGGCATAACGCCGTACCTTATCAATGCTATGTCTCAGCCAGTAGGCAACGATACTAGCCAGTAATAAACTGAGCGCCGCAATCCATAACGCCTGATAAACCAGTTGCTGTTCCGCACGCTCAATATAAGGCTGTACCGACTGGTTTGGTTTGCCAATACTCACCACACCGATGAGTTGCTGTTGATGGATAATTGGTGCGGCAATATACATCACACTGCTATTTCGGTCATAGGGATAGATGGCTGTGGAACGTGCGCCGTATTTGCCAAGCAGGGTCAAATAGACATCATTCCATTTGGAATAGTCCTGTCCAACCGCTTGGTGTTCAGAATCGTAAATCACAATCCCATTTTGGTCGGTAATATAAAGCTGCTGGTTGATTTGGTTCTTTTTATGCTGCCAGATGGTGGCATTCAGTTGGCGTGATAGCGCCGCCTGTATTTTCTGGTCGAACTCGGGAGTATTGACCTGATGCTGGGCGACATCCTCCGCAACCAGTTTTGCAATGATGTTGGCGTTTTCAGCCAGTGTATCTTCAACCACCTGCCGTACATTGGGTTTGACCTGCTGGGTCAGGGTATAGGCAATAAAGCCTAGACTGAGGATAACCACCAGACTAAAGAAAAACCAGATACGGATAAAGATGGACATCGCTTATTCCATTATTATTTTTTTAAACTATAACCAAAGCCCCGATGGGTTCGAATAGGCTCATCATCAGGTCTGACCTGTTTTAGTTTTTGCCTTAAACTCTTGATATGGGTATCAACCGTCCGTTCCAAACTATGTTCGGGATGCTCCCAGATATGATCCATCAATTGCTGTCGGCTAAACACTTGTTCAGGATGTTGAATCAGCAAAAATAACAGGCGATATTCATAACGTGTAAGCTGTAGGATTTGTCCATGATACTGGATTTGCAGCGACTGTGGAAAGCATGACCATACTGAGCACCGAAGCAGGGATTCTGTTTGTGGTGATAACGGGGTTGGAGCAGCTATCGCGGTTTGGGCTTCCATCCTGCGCCAGATGGCTTTAATCCTCGCCACAATCTCACGCGCGCTAAAGGGCTTGCTACAATAGTCATCCGCACCAATTTCCAGTCCCACCACACGGTCAATCTCATCATCGCGCGCAGTCAAGAACAATAACGGCGTTTGATATTTCTGGCGTAATTGCTTGCACACCTCAAAACCATTGATATCAGGTAGGCCCACATCCAGAATAATAAAATCAAAACCCTGCTGTGAAAGCAGTTGCAGTGCCTGAGTCCCTGTATTGGCCCAACTGACCTGCCAGCCCTCACGTTCAAGTGCATAGCGCAAGGGTAAAACAATGGCGGATTCATCTTCCACACATAGAATTTGTTTTTGATTCATGGTGATTGATCATTCAAGATATTCTAATTGTATGGATACAGTTTAGCTGAACACGGCAGGGAGAAAAGTGCAATCCTGAAAATTTTATGGGCGGGGAAATTGAGAAAGGACACCAGAAGCGCCCTGTAATATTCGGATTTGATCGTCACGCCAACCACAGGAGCAGATGCTAAAAGTGAGGATTTCTTTAGCATCAGCAAATCACATGGATAATGTGATTGCGCTGCCTAGAGTACTGAAAAGCGCATAAAAAGCAAACATAAATTTAAACAGAAACCATGCTTTTGAGTAAAAAAACGCCATTACCATAAGCAAAGCTGGGGTTCCTGCTGGGCTTGCTGTAATTGATAAACACCCACGCCAACCAGACGGAACTGCAAACTGGGTTCAAGATGCATTTCATTCAGCAATTGCAACACCACCTGCCACAGGTCCTGCTGCGATTGCAGGGGCTGTTTAAAGCTTTTACTGTGCTGTAAAACCTGAAAATTCTTTAACTTCAACTTGACGTTGACACCACGGGCCGCCAACTGCTTTTTATTCAAACTACGCCAGACCTGTTCGGTCAACGGTTGCCATGTACGGCTGCATTGATCAAGGGTGTAATCATCATCAAAGGTGATCTCCTTGGAAATTTGCTGCCGTTCCCGTTCAGCCTTGACAGGGCGGTGGTCAATGCCCTGGGCATATAGATAGAGCTGTTTGCCATATTTGCCAAAATGGTGAATCAGCACCTTTTCCTCAATTTGTTGCAGTTGACCCAAGGTATGCAGATTGAGTTGATGTAGCTTGTGCTGGGTCACCTTGCCGACACCGTGAATTTTACTGACGGGCAAATCCTGAATAAAGCTGAGTACCTGTGAGGGCTTGATCACAAACAGGCCATTGGGCTTGTTCCAGTCCGATGCGATTTTTGCCAGAAACTTATTCGGTGCAACGCCTGCGGAAGCGGTTAGTCCAGTGGCTGCCAGAATATCGGCACGGATCTGTGTTGCAACCTCGGTGGCGCTGGGGATGTTTTTTAGGTTCTCGGTCACATCCAGATAGGCCTCATCCAGCGACAGCGGTTCAATCAGTGGGGTATATTGCTGAAAAATCTGGTGGATTTGCGCAGACACCTCTCGGTATTTCTCAAAGTTCGGTTCAAGCACAATCACCTGTGGACAAAGTTTTCGTGCCTGCCCCATCGACATGGCGGAACGCAGGCCAAAGACACGGGCAGGGTAGGAGGCGGCGGCAACCACACCACGGGTATGATGAAAGGCCACCACCACAGGCAAATCCCTGAGCTCGGGACGTTCCCTTAACTCAACTGAGGCATAGAAAGCATCCATGTCGATATGGATGATCTTGCGCAGCTCATTTGCCATCCTGAATGCCCTGTTGTTTTAAAAATATTCGCCACTGTTTGGGAGAGTCGGCATAAACATTTAAATCGACAGGTTGATCAATGCCATCAATTTTGCCATTCTGGGTGTGTTGCCAAAACAGCCATTGCCGTCCATCTTTCAGCTTGGGCTGTTCCTGATAATCACGTACCCAGAGCGGTGTATTAACGAAGCTGCCCATCAGCACAATATGGTAAAAACTCTTGGAAATATAGAAAATGGGCTGCTTGCCATAATGCTGCTGTAGTTGGTCATGCATGACCTGAATTTCGCTGAGTAACTGCTCCTTGGTAAAGGCATTGATGCAGTTGCTGTCATATTCAAGGTCAATCACGGGTGGCAGGGCATCCGCTTTCTTGGGTACGGTAGCGATAAAGTTTTCCGCCTGTACCTTGCCATCCCGACATAAACGGTAGAAGTGGTAGGCACCGACATGCAGGCCCTGTTCGCGTGCCTTAAGCCAGTTTTCCTGAAAGTTTCGGTCCTTAAAGTCACCACCCTCGGTGGCTTTCAGATAGACAAACTGGTACTGCACTGGAGAGATCTTTTTCCAGTTAATCTCACCCTGATGGTGCGAAACATCAAAGCCACGAATGGCATAGTCCTGTGCAGAGGCTTTCTGCTGATGGAACAGGCCGAAATAGCTCACCACACCAAGCATGACAGCCAAGCCAACACTGGCATAGGTTGGATAATATCGGGAGAGTGGATGTTTCGCAGGTTTCTTTGCCATGTCGTCAGCTATATTTTTTCATGCAGCCTAGTCTGCCATTTCTTTTGGAATTTGCCAAAACACCAGTGCGGTGATCAGGTTGATACAACCCAGTGTTATTAATGTGGCATGGAACGCAGTGGTGAGGGAAGCGGTTGAGAAATGCTGACCAAACACATTAATCAAGGTTCCTGCCAACGCCACCCCGATACTCATCGACAGCATCATGATCATGGAAAGGAAACTGTTGCCACTGCTGGCATCCTGTTGCGGCAGGTCTTTCAGGGTCAGGGTGTTCATTCCGACAAATTGCAGCGAATTCAGTGTACCAAAGATAAACAGATGCAGCACTTTAAGCCATAGTGGGGTGGTTGCTGTCATTAGGGCGAAACTGGCGATACATAATCCAACCAGAACGGTATTGGTCAGTAGAAAACGACGATAGCCAACACGCTGGATCAAAGGACGGATAATCGGTTTAGAGAATAATGAGCCCAATACCAGTGGAATCATCATTAAACCTGTGAAGAACGGTTCAAAACCAAAAGCCACCTGTAGCATCAGCGGTAAAATAAAGGGAATGGCGTTACTGCCCAGACGTGCAAAGAAGTTGCCCAAAACCCCAATCGAAAAGATTTTATAGCGAAACAGGCGACCATGAAACAGCGCATTTTGATGGCTATGCGCATGATAGGCATAGCCAATGGTGGCAATGGTTCCCATCACCAGCAGGCTAATGCTGACAAGGCGGGAATATTGGGGGGCCGCAATATTTTCAATACCCAACGATAGCCCAACCATTGCGATCATCAACAGGATTAAACCACTTAAATCAAAGGGTTTTACCGTCGGTTCGGTTTGGTTGGGCATGACTTTCAGGGTCATGATCATGCCAAGTACGCCCATAGGCAGGTTGATCAGGAAAATCCAGTGCCATGTCGCCACCTCAACCAGCCAGCCGCCCAGCGTCGGTCCCATCAACGGGCCAATCAGGCCTGCAAGGCTCATTAAACTCATGGCGGAAAGGAACTGCGAGCGTGGAATGATTTTCAGCAATGCCAAACGTCCCACGGGCATCAGCAATGCGCCACCAATACCCTGAATCACCCGAAAAAACAGTAGTTGATTCAGGTTCTGCGATAACCCACAGCCTAGTGAGGCAAGGCTAAAAATCACCATTGAGGCAAGGTAGACATTGCGAATCCCAAAGCGGTCGGCCAGCCAGCCACTCAATGGAATGCAGGCCGCCACAGACAGCACGTAGGCCACGATTACTCCATGCATCTGCAAGGGATTTTCATTGAGCTGGGCCGCCATGCCTGGAATTGCGGTGTTGACAATGGTGGTGTCCAGCGCCTGCATAAAGAAGCCAATGGAAACCAGTAACACCAGCAGTCGAAATTCAGGCTGTACGGCTTGATGGGTGGTTGTGGACATGCAATATCATGAATAAAGGTTTTAGCTTAGTTTAAGGCAACCCTGATGAAAATAAAGGCTTAAATTGTCAAGGAGTCGTCATGGAATTGACATGAAACTGTCATCCAACTTGAATCTCAAGGCATTAGCTTAGCCGTACAAAAGAAATGTATGGAAGTTGATGATGAAATTTAAGATTTCAGTTTTATTGACGGCACTGCTGTCAGTGGGGATGGTTGGCTGTGAAGATGATCAGGACATCTTGCCGAAAGAAGAGGTGCAGCCAAAACCAGAAGTGGTTGAGCCGAAGCCTGAACCTAAGCCAGAGGTTGAAGCAACGCCAGAGCATATTCAACTCAGCTTGTTGGGACGTTATGAAGCGGGTGCGTTTGGTGTCAGTGCCGCGGAAATTCCAGCCTATGATCCTGCAACAAAACGCGCGTTTATTGTCAATGCCAAAGCAGGTGCATTGGACGTACTTGATTTATCCAATCCAGCCCAGCCTGTATTGCTCAAATCACTGACTGTGACGGATATTGCTGCGGGTGCGACCGTGAATAGCGTGAGTATTCGTCAGGGGATTATTGCAATTGCCATTGAAGCAGGCAAGAAAACCGATACAGGTTTTGTGGCATTTTATCAGGCAAGTGATTTAAGCCGTCTAAGCTATGTGCCTGTGGGGGCACTGCCTGATATGTTGACCTTTAGCCCAGATGGTCAAACGGTATTGGTTGCCAATGAGGGTGAACCGTCGGATGATTACCAAATTGACCCAGAGGGTTCAATCAGTGTGATTAATGTCAGTGACATTCTTAAGCCAACCGTGAAAACAGCAGATTTCAAGGCGTTTAATAATCAAAAAGAAGCATTGCTTGCCAAGGGTGTGCGTATTTATGGACCGAATGCCAGCGTTGCCCAGGATTTAGAGCCTGAATATATTGCGGTTTCCAGTGATGGCAAAACCGCCTGGGCCAGCCTACAGGAAAATAATGCGATTGCGGTGATTGATATTGCCACAGCAACCGTGACTTCGATTGAGGCATTGGGACTGAAAGATCATGGTTTAACGGATAGCTCATTTAAATCCATGCTGGATAGCAGCAAAAATTCAAGTAATGGATTGGATGTGAGTGATTTTGATGGCAAGAAAACCGTACAGGATATTCTAATCAAGGCATGGTCGGGCCTGAAAGGCATGTATCAGCCAGATAGTATTGCTGCATATACCGCAGCGGATAATAAAACCTATTTGGTTTCTGCCAATGAGGGCGACTCGCGTGCATGGGGTGAGACGACCGTAGAATATTTTGGCCTGACCAAGCCAAAAGATTTAGAGAAAAATAAATTAAAACGTTGTGATAATGACAACAGCAAAGGCTTTGTTGAAGAATGGCGTGTGAAGCATCTTGTGCATAAAGATGGTTTTGACCGCCGTTGTGCCGATGATTTACCTGCACATTTACGTGATCTTGCCGCAGGTGCGCATCTGAACCCAACTGTATTTAGCTATTGTGGCGCAAGCAAAGGTGATGCGGGCGATTGCCGTGATGATAAACAGTTGGGGCGTTTAAAAGTGACATGGACACAAGGTTATCAAACTGAAAATGGTAAACCTGTGTACTACTCCAAAGCAGGCGATAAAATCGGGGTCAATGGTAATCCACTCACCGACTATCTGATGTATGACGCACTCTATGTATTGGGTGGCCGTTCATTCTCGATTTGGGACACGCAGAATCAGGTCAAGATAGCTTATGATTCAGGCGACTTTATTGAACAATACCTGAATAGTGATCAGTGTAAGTTAGGTAAGACGCGTAACATTCCATGTAAAAACTGGTTTAACAGTAACCATGAAAAAGGAAATACACTGGGTGGACGCAGCAGTAACAAAGGCCCAGAACCAGAAGGTCTGACCATTGGTAAAATTGGTAATAAACAATTCCTGTTCTTAGGCCTTGAACGTATGGGTGGCGTGATGGTCTTTGATGTGACCCAGCCAAAACAACCGATTTTTCAGGATTATTTAAATACTCGTGAAATCTGGGATGAAGCGGATCCATCAAAGAACTTGTCTGCACATGGTGATCTAGGCCCAGAGGGATTGATCTTTATTGCCGCCAAGGATTCACCAAATGGCAAACCGTTGCTGGTGGTGGGGAATGAGGTCAGTGGTTCAACCGCGATCTATCAGGTCAATACACAGTAAAAAAAAGCGGATCACCAGATCCGCTTTTTTGTGTTCTTTTTAAACCCTGATATGTTCAGGACTATTCAGGTTTTTGATGACATTGGAAATCTGCTCAGGATTTTCACAGATAATCAGTTTGGCGCGATGCTGTGGCGGTAAAAAGCCCTCTTCAACGGCATGGTCAAGCTGGGCAATCAGCGCATCATAAAAACGGTTGACGTTATAGATAATCATCGGTTTCTGGTGCTGGTTGAGCTGTCCCCAGGTGGCGATTTCCAGAATCTCCTCAAACGTTCCCAATCCGCCTGGCAGGGCGATAAAGGCGCTGGCACGTTCCGCCATCAAGGCCTTGCGTTCATGCATGCTCTTGACGATATGCAGTTCGGTCAACTGGCTGTGTGCAATTTCATAATCCAGCATAAATTCGGGAATCACCCCAACCACTTCACCGCCATGCTCAAGCACGGTGTCAGCAACCTGACCCATCAGCCCAATGCTGGCCCCGCCATAGACAATTCCGAAACCCTGGGTGGCAATATGCTGGGCCAGTTCAATGGCTGTGTCGCAGTAAATGGGCTTGTTGCCTGCACGGGAACCGCAATATAAGGCAATCAGGGATTGGGTGGTTTTGATGGGAGATGTTTCGTTGTTGTCAGTCATTTTTACAATACTATTCATTCAGTTTATTTTTACCTTATCATTTTCACTGTCGTTGTCTAGGTTAAATGACTTTTATGACAGTTTGATGCACACTTTCCGTACAGGCTTCTCTGTAAACTTTAGAAAAAAATTACCAAGATCATCCCCATAAAAATGATGAATTTCACCGTAATCTTGCCTATACTGAAAATCCTTTTATTAATCTATGTACCTCTATGAGTAGTGGTTGTTGTCGCTCCGCTTTGTTCTTTTTTCCTATAAAAAATGTTTTGGCTACCTGTGCCGATCTTTTAGATTTTAAATTTCATCATAACACTGCCAATTTTGCAGAGGAGTCAGCTCAATGATTCTGGAATGGATGTCCGACCCCTCTGCATGGGTTGGCCTAGCGACATTGGTTGTACTTGAAATTGTACTGGGTATTGATAACCTGGTCTTTATTGCCATTTTGGCAGAGAAACTACCACCGCACCAACGTAATACAGCCCGTAGGGTGGGTTTGGTGCTCGCATTGCTGATGCGTCTGGTGCTGCTTGCATCCATTGCATGGGTGGTGACCCTAACCGAACCACTATTCCATATATTTGACCATGCTTTCTCAGGTCGAGACCTCATCCTGTTGTTCGGTGGTGTGTTCCTGTTGTTTAAGGGAACCATGGAGTTGCATGAACGGATTGAGGGCAAGCAGGCATTAAAAGAGGAAAACCCTGTCCATGCCGCGTTCTGGATGGTGGTGGTACAGATCGTGGTGCTGGATGCCGTGTTCTCACTCGACAGCGTGATTACCGCCGTGGGGATGGTGAAAGAGCTTTCCATCATGATGATCGCGGTGACCATTGCGATTGGTATCATGCTGCTGGCGTCACGCCCGTTGATGGATTTCGTCAATAAGCACCCAACCGTGGTGATCCTGTGTCTCGGCTTCCTGATGATGATTGGTTTCTCACTGGTGGTGGAGGGCTTTGGCTTCCATATTCCGAAAGGCTACCTCTATGCGGCGATTGGTTTCTCTGTGCTGGTCGAAATGGTCAACCAAACCATGCGCCGCAATCAGGAGAAACTGGTCACCACCACAGATTTACGCTACCGCACGGCATCGGCTGTGTTGCGTATGCTTGGCAGTAAGGGCAATGGTGGTGAGGGGCAGAACAACGAGTCTGAAGATGTGTTGGCGACACAGGCCTACGCCAAGGAAGTGTTTGATGAGGACAATGGCGTGTATCACAGCGTACTGGTGCAGGGCGTATTGGGCCTGTCTGAGCGTCCTGTAAAATCGGTGATGACTCCACGTCCTGAACTGGAATGGCTGGACCTTGAGGCTGACCCAGCCGAATTGAAAGAACGCTTGATGGCAATGACCCATTCACGCCTGATTATTGCACGGGGTGAGCTGGATAACATTGAGGGTGTGGTACTGACCCATAAAATTCTCAATGAATACATTGAAACAGGAACGATTGATTTCAGTAAACATCTGCGTGAACCTGTGATTGTGCATGAAAATGCGCAGGTGTTGATGGTGATGGAGCAACTGCGTCAGGCACCGTTACAAATGGCAATCGTACTGAATGAATATGGTTCGATTGAGGGCATTGCCACACCAATTGATGTCCTGGAAGCGATTGCAGGTGAATTCCCTGATGAGGACGAACTTGAGGCAGCGGCGGAAAGTCTTGAAGATGGTTCCATGATATTGGAGGGTTCAACTGATATTCGCCATGTTTCATTGTTGCTGGGTAAAGACCTTGTGGATGAAAGTGAGGAATACTCAACCCTGTCTGGTTATCTGTTGTTCCATTTGGGCCGTTTACCTGAAAATGGTGAGACGGTTGAAGCAGATGGCTACCGCTTTGAAGTAGTGACCATGGATGGGCACAAGATTGAGAAAGTGCGCATTATCGCGGAAGAGAAACAAGCAGAGAAGTAATTAGTTTCCATCTCAATAGCCTTCGAGTTTGATCTTGTTGTACAAGATTTTCTCAGGGCTATTTTTATTTGAGAGTTGAAAATGACCTCCTTGGAAAACTGTCCATGTGGACAGGGGCAATATGTAGCGTGCTGCCAGCCCCTGCATTTGAAACAGAAAACGGCCCAAACGGCTGAACAGTTGATGCGTTCACGCTATAGCGCCTTTGCCTTGCAGCAGATTGGCTACATTCTGGAAACCACGGCATTGGGGCAGCAGGTTTTTTTAGACCGTGCTGCGATTGCGGATTGGAGTCAGGCGAATCAGTGGCTGAAACTGGAAGTGGTACAACACCAGCCCAAACTGGATAAAAGCCATGCCTTGGTAGAATTCAAGGCCCATTACCATGATGGAAAGCAGCAACACGTTCACCATGAGGTTTCACATTTTGTGTTGCATCAGCAATACTGGTATTTTCTTGATCCAACGCTGGATATGCAGATCACCATGAAACAGCCCTGTATCTGTGGTTCAGGGAAAAAATTTAAGCAATGCTGTGCGCAATTCATCTAAGTTTGACTTAAAATAGTGCACACTTTTATGCCTGATTTAAGGATGTAGGCAGATGTTGCTCACCGTGATTTATATAATTGCCATCACTGCGGAAGCCATGACAGGTGCACTGTCGGCAGGGCGACGGAGTATGGACTGGTTCGGTGTGGTGCTGATTGCCTGTGTCACTGCACTGGGTGGTGGCTCCGTGCGTGATGTGTTGCTGGGACATTATCCCCTAACCTGGGTCAAGCATCCTGAATATCTGGTTTTGACCTGCTGCGCGGCATTTGTCACCATCATTATTGCCAAATGGATGAAGCATTTACGCAGTGTGTTCTTATTGCTTGATGCCATGGGATTAATTGGTTTCACCATCATTGGCTGTCAAATTGCCTTGTCGATGGGACATGGTTTTGTGGTTTCCGCCGTGGCTGGGGTATTAACAGGGGTATCGGGTGGTATTTTGCGCGATATCTTGTGTAATGATGTGCCACTAGTGTTCCGTCGTGAGCTGTATGCCAGTATTTCCTTTGTTGCGGTGATTTGTTACTGGGTCTGTCTGGAGGTTGGACTACCACATGACCTTACCGTAATTTTTACCTTGGTGTTTGGTTTCACCTTGCGCGTGATTGCAATTTATTTTGGTCTGGAAATGCCAAAATTTATTTATAAGGAAGATGATGCCGAGTCTGCATCTTCAACGGATGAGCATTGATTTGAATCCGAGCCACGGTTTCAAGAAATGGAAGCTATAATGAAAGATATAGATTTTACTAGAAAAGATTTTTATAAAAGTAGCGCGCTTTTTGTTTTCTTAATGATCATATATTTAATGGCACATTATAAATTTCAGCTAGAATTCTTTAGTGTTTTGCATGATGCATTCTTATTTGGTGTTATTTTAGGTTTGTTCAAATTACTACGAAAAAGTAAGGATGATCAACAGAACTATCTTTTTCCCAATATCTTTTTTATATAGCTCATTATTTCTCATCTTATCCTGAATAAATAAAATATCATCTCTGAGTCACCACTTGACGCACTCATAGCAATAAACACTTGTCACATCTCATTCATCGACTTAGCATACCAAATATTGACGATAACAATGATTTTGGATGACTTGCTGATATGACCAGCCTTGCACATCATGCAACAGAAAACCGCTCCGTAGCCGAATTCACAGAACAAGCTTACCTCAACTATGCCATGTACGTGATTATGGACCGTGCATTGCCACATATCAGTGATGGCCTAAAACCCGTACAGCGCCGTATTGTCTATGCCATGAGCGAGCTGGGCTTGAAGTCAACAGGCAAGCCAAAGAAGTCTGCACGTACAGTCGGTGATGTACTGGGTAAATATCATCCGCATGGTGACTCTGCCTGTTATGAGGCGATGGTGTTGATGGCACAGCCATTCAGCTATCGCTATCCACTGATTGAAGGACAGGGCAACTGGGGTTCACCTGATGATCCAAAATCATTTGCGGCAATGCGTTATACCGAAGCCAAACTTTCTGCCTACAGTGAACTGTTGCTGAGCGAGTTGGGACAGGGCACCAGTGAATGGCAGGACAACTTTGATGGTTCGATGAAAGAACCAATCACTTTACCCGCTCGTATTCCCAATATTCTCTTGAATGGTACGACGGGTATTGCAGTGGGTATGGCAACCGATATTCCACCACATAATTTACGTGAGGTGGTGAAAGGGACGATTGCGCTGATTCGTAACCCTGAAACCACCGATGAAAAACTGGCGGAATATATTCCTGCACCAGACTTACCGACCAAAGCTGAAATCATTACCCCGCCTGAAGAGTTGTTAAAGATTCAAACCACAGGGCGAGGTAGCTATCGGGCACGTGCGGTGTATACAGTAGAAAAAAATGAAATCGTGATTACGGAGCTTCCATATCAGGTTTCAGGCTCTAAAGTTGTGACTCAAATTGCCGACCAGATGATTGCGAAGAAGTTACCTCTGGTCGCAGATATTCGTGATGAGTCGGATCATCGAAATCCAACGCGTTTAGTCATTGTATTGCGATCTAATCGTGTCGATGCGGAAACAGTGATGAGCCATTTATTTGCAACGACAGATTTAGAATCAAGCTATCGCGTTAACCTCAACATGATTGGGGCCGATGGTCGTCCGCAGGTGAAATCTATTCGCCGTATTTTATTGGAATGGATCGAGATTCGTAAGCAAACCGTCACCCGCCGTTTGCAATATCATTTAAATAAAATCGAAAAACGTTTGCATATCCTGGCAGGTCTTTTAATTGCCTACCTTGATATTGATACCGTGATTCGCATCATCCGTGAGGAAGACCAGCCGAAACCTGTGTTGATGCAGCATTTTGGTATTGATGACATTCAGGCCGAAGCCATTCTGGAACTCAAACTTCGCCATTTGGCCAAGCTTGAAGAAATGGAAATCCGCTGCGAGCAGGAGGAGTTGGAGGCAAAAGCAGCCATTATCCGTGAACAACTGGCAAATCCAGAATCATTGAAAAGCCTGATTATCAATGAACTGAAAGAAGATGCGAAAAAGTTTGGTGATGACCGACGTTCTCCAATCGTTGCGCGTGCGGATGCCGTCCAGATTAAGGAACAGGATTTAATGCCTGCCGAAACCGTGACGGTGGTGTTGTCTGAGGCTGGGTGGGTACGTGCCGCCAAAGGTGCGGAAGTTGATGCGGCCAACCTGAATTATCGTGCAGGTGACCAATACTTGAGCCATGCTGTGGGTAAAACCAATCAGAGGGTGTATTTCCTTGATGAGACAGGGCGTAGCTATGCCTTGCCAATCAGCAGTTTGCCATCGGCACGTGGTTTGGGTGAACCCCTGAGTTCCAAACTTGCGCCAGCAAGTGGCGTATCCTTTATTCAGGTCTTTATTGAGGATGATAACAGTGAGCTGCTTGCCGTCAGTTCAAATGGCTATGGCTTTAAAACCCAGGCCGCACAGTTGGATACCAACGCCAAGGCAGGTAAAGCGTTCTTAACTGTTGCAGACAAGGCGACCGCCTTGCCATTGCTTCCAATTCAGCAGGCCACCCATGCCGCAATCCTGAGTTCATCAGGCCGTTTACTGATTATTGACTTGGCCGAACTGCCTGTCCTGAACAAAGGAAAAGGTAACAAGTTGATACAACTTGAGGAAAAAGAGCAGATTTTATCCATGACAACCCTGACGTTAGATGAAATAATCCAAGTCGCTGCAGGACAACAGCACTTAAAACTGAAAGGGGATGATCTCCAAAAATATATAGGAAAAAGAGCAACAAAGGGGCAACTTTTACCACGGGGATACCAAAAAGCAAATAGACTCTTCATTCAGAGATAAGGCTAGTATTCTGTAATACAAATACGTTATATATGACAATGTATTCATATTGTTTGAATAGGTTGACAGGGCAATTCAAAAAGTTAAAAAAAATGTTTTGTCATGGAAAGTAACGTTGTTACATTTTTAAGGATTACCACTCGGAGATAATGGCATTATGGAAAAGATTTGGTTTGCTGAATACCAAAAGACAGGAATTCCAGAAACAGTTGCACTGCCTGCTGAAAACACCTCACTTGTTGATATTTTTGAACGCAATTTCCAAAAATTTGGTTCACGTGATGCCTTTATCTTTATGGATAAAGTTTTAACGTATAATGAATTAGAAGTCGCTAGCCGTAAATTCGCAACCTATCTACAAAGCCTTGGTTTGGCAAAAGGATCGCGTGTTGCGGTGATGATGCCGAACGTATTCCAGTATCCAGTGGTGGCATTGGGTGTGTTCCGTGCAGGTCTGGTACTTGTGAACGTGAACCCGCTCTATACAGCGCGTGAGCTTGAGCATCAGCTAAATGACTCAGGTGCTGAAGCACTGGTGATCATTGAAAACTTTGCCAGCGTATATCAAAGCATCATTGGCAAAACACCTGTGAAGCATGTGATTGTTGCCTCTGTAGGGGATATGTTGGGTACGCTTAAAGGCACCATCGTAAACTTCGTTTTACGCAAGGTCCGCAAGCAAATTCCAGCATGGAGCATCCCTGGCCATGTGAAGTTCAACACAGCGTTGAACAAGGTGAGCCCAAGCAACTACAAGCGTCCAAGCCTGACTTTAAGTGACACGGCTGTACTTCAATATACGGGTGGTACAACAGGTGTTTCTAAAGGCGCTGAGTTGACTCACCGTAACCTTGTATCAAACTTATTACAATGTGAAGCCATCTTCTCAAGCAAGTTTGGTGAAGGTGATGGCACCAAAGAAGACCGTATTGTGTGTGCATTGCCGCTTTACCACATCTTTGCGTTCATGGTTTGTGCCATGTACGGGATGTATAAAGGTCAGGCCAATATCCTGATTCCTAACCCGCGTGATCTTCCAGCGGTTGTGGGCGAATTGCGTAAATACCAGCCTTCATTCTTCCCAGCAGTGAACACATTGTTCAATGCCTTGGTGAATAACGAAGAGTTCAAGCAGCTTGACCATAGCAAATTGAAGATGGCGATGGGTGGTGGTATGGCAGTATTGCCATCGACTGCTGAAGCGTGGAAAAAAGTGACGGGCACTATCATCATTGAAGGTTATGGCTTGTCTGAAACCTCACCAGTTGCAACAGCAAACCCACCAGCAACTACAGAGTTCAGCGGTACGATTGGTATTCCATTGCCGTTGACCGAAGTTGTATTGCTTGATGATGATGGTAATGAAGTTCCTCAGGGCGAACAGGGTGAAATCTCGATTCGTGGCCCTCAAGTCATGAAAGGTTACTGGAACCGTCCTGATGAAACTGAAAAAGTCATGACGAAAGATGGCTTCTTCCGTACTGGCGATGTCGGTGTCATGGACACACGCGGTTACTTCAAGATTGTAGACCGTAAGAAAGACATGATCCTGGTATCTGGCTTCAACGTTTATCCAAGTGAAATTGAAGAAGTAATTGCAAAACATCCGAAAGTATTGGAAGTGGCTGCAATTGGTGTTCCAGATGAAAAATCAGGTGAAGTGCCGAAGTTGTTCATTGTGAAGAAAGATCCATCTTTAACCACTGAAGAAGTGCTTGCTTATGCAAAACAAAACCTAACTGGCTACAAGTGCCCACGTTATGTTGAGTTTATGGATGAATTACCTAAATCAAACGTTGGTAAAATCCTGCGTAAAGATTTACGTAAACCAGCTTAAGCTGTGCTGTAAAAAACGCCGCAATTGCGGCGTTTTTTTATTTAATCTGAGTTAAATATAAAATTCTAAGTGAAATATGATACTCGGAAACGTCATCCGCAATTGTTTGAGACAGGACTCCGTTAATAAAGTATTGTTTCTGCGATTCATTAATTAGCTGATGGTAGTCAACGAGTTTTGCGGATGACAATGCCTTTGCTTACTTTGGGCGAAACCAAAGTAAGGCGAGCCGCAGGTTGATCCTGAAATTGGATGAGCACTCGGCAAGATTCCACCAAGAATTTTTCCAATAAGTTAGAGAAGTCTTGAAGCCTAACTCAGGTTATTTATGATTAGATTTCATTAACCAGCGATCAATATAAGGGCGGCCAATACCCACAATTCCTACAAACACCAGCATGGTGGCAAGCTGAAAACGTAAACGGCTCGGGTCGATTCCATTAAAGCTAAAATAATTGTCGGCAAAGACATATAGCACAATCACCAGTAGCCAGTGCCAAAGTGTGAAACGCTGAATCCCCACCGCATAAAAGGCAATGGTCAGCACCACAAAAGTTCCCAAGGTAGACTGCCAGTTTAAGTTGGCACAAATCACGCTTAGCAGAAACGCCATAATAGGCAGGACCACTTTCAGCGCGCGATCAACCAAAAGCTGATGCTGTCGTTGTTGGGCCAGAACATCAAACATTTCTTTTTGATCTTGAGGTTGCATAACTTGACCTTAAAACAGTATGAAAAAACACCACTTCTACACAAAGAAAATAAGTAACCTTGCGTTCAGCTACACTTGATTTATCCCATCCACCATCCTCTCATCTTATCAATACAGCATCAAAGTGCTTTGCTAAGGTTCAGGGTTGTGTGAGGAATAGGGCAAATTGTATATTCTTTCTAAGTTACAAAATCTACAATTTGTGTGTAGTGATCACTCACCACTACACGAGGGAATATACAAGATTAAATATTTTTGTACAGGCAAAGCGGCATTGCATTTTTTTTATGCACCAGAATCAGATCATCAGCAGGAAATAATCCAGCAGGCTATCTTGTCTCTCGCCCCAATTCATTCTTAAAAGTTCAACAATAGACCCATCAATAATAGACCCATCAATAATGAATAAAAATATCGCTGCATCCTCCATTGTGGCGCTAGTTTTGATTTTTAACAGTAAAGACCAGATTTGCTCCAGTAGCCATGTTCTATATTCAATAACAATTTGATAGGCGTTGGGATATAACTTCTCAAGCTCAAAAATAGCCTTAAACAACAAATGATACGGGCCATTTAAATCAACATGGAGCAGATAAATTTTCCTCAATTGGTCGACCACATTTGAATGACGATAAGCCGTCTTAATATTGCTGATTTTTTCTTCCAGAGTTTCTTTTTGAAAAACAAGGCACAGTTCTATAAGTTTTTCTTTGGACTGAAAATAACGATAAAACGTTGCCTTCGCCACATTGGTTTCCCTAATAATCCGATCCACACTCACCTCCTGAAATCCATACAAGTTAAAAAGATTTCTTGAGTAATCAAGCACTGACAAGGCTCGTGAGGAGATTTGCAAATTTGGCATAAGCACACCACCGAACATAAGTTTTTTTGTTGTATATCCATGAGATCAAAACATCAGTGTCTTTTCAGGAACGTAGAAAATAGACAAGACTGTGCCTTAGCCATCTCACATGCTTTATTGTTGATATGATTTTTTAGTTGGTCTGATCTAAAGTTTGTAAAACCTATAGACGATCAAACAGCATGAAAGGTTTGCTGGAATGTATGGGAATAAAGGCTTTGGCAATGATTGCCGATGAAAAAACAGAAATGGTGCGCATAGTAAACCCCTGTAAAATAGAAGTTCTACCAAACCATTGCCTGATTATGGTGGCAGAACGAAAGAGGGTTGACCGACTGGTTTCAACTCCAGCACACCCGAAGGTGTCCCTCTCCCGTCCTACCGCTACGGGAGGAGACGAGGAGTTTACACACAAAACTATTCCTCAGAAAGAATAGTTCTGATGTAGTTGAAAAACGGTCGGTCAAGACCGACTGGCGATGTAGGCCAGTATGCACAGAATAATCTGTGAGTTCGTGAGTGTCAATGTAAAGAAATGGCAAGCTATTAAATTTATTAGCTTTTAATATGGTGGCAGAACGAAAGAGGGTTGACAGACTGGGCATACAGAACCAGCACGCACGAACGCGTCCCTCATCCGTTCTACCGAAAAGGAGGCACGGCTATAGATACTTGAAGTCTTGCCCCAAACCGTTGCGGATGAAGTGTCCGAGTATCATATCTCATCAAGGATTTTATATCGAATTCAGGTTATACAAAAGAAACACTTGGCGAACAAGCACAAATGAAAATTCAATAGATTATGAGTTATGATAGCATGATCAGAAGAACTTCAAATGATGGATGTGAGCATGCAAGGTATTAGCGGCATTATATTGATTATTATCGTCGCATGTTTGTTGCCGTATGTTTTTACCCTGATTGCAAAATCAAAAGGTGGTTTTCAGGCAAAGGATAACCAGAATCCGCGTGAGTTTCTAGCCAAGACCACAGGTCTGGCGGCCAGAGCCAATGCGGTGCAGCAAAACAGTTTTGAAAGCCTGCCCCTGTTTATTGCCGCAATCCTGATGGCCGAATATATGGTGGTGCCAGAGAAATTCATTCTTACCCTGGGCTGGGCATATATCGTATTTCGGGTGATTTACGGAATATGTTATTTGGCCAATCTGGCGACCTTGCGTTCAATCATCTGGTTTTTTTCAATACTTTGTCCCATCTTCCTTTTTGTGATTACCATTAAAATGACCTAAGCAGCGTTGGGCAGAAAATTCACCAGCGCTCAGCATATCTAGCATCATTTTCCTTGTATTCACGTTATAATCTGTCGGATTTTCATCTGACTTCACAATATAAACGAGTGTTGATATGAGTTATAGCAATATTCCTGCGGGTAAAGACGCACCAAACGACATCTATGTCATTATTGAAATTCCTGCAAACGCAGCGCCAATCAAATATGAAATCGACAAAGATTCTGATGCGTTGTTTGTAGACCGTTTCATGGGTACAGCAATGTTCTACCCAGCAAACTACGGTTATGTGCCAAATACATTGTCTGAAGATGGTGACCCATTAGACGTGCTTGTTGTAACTCCACATCCTGTTGCTGCGGGTTCTGTGATTCGTTGCCGTCCAGTGGGCAAACTGAACATGGAAGATGACGGTGGTATCGATGCGAAACTGATCGCTGTTCCACACGAGAAGTTATCTCCACTATATAAAGATGTTCAGGAATATACCGATCTTCCTCCGCTGTTAATCAGTCAGGTTGAGCATTTCTTTGCACACTATAAAGATTTAGAGCCTGGAAAATGGGTGAAAATCAGTGGTTGGGAAAATGCCGCTGTTGCGAAAGAAGAAGTGTTGAAAGCAATCGAAGCTGCTAAAAAATAATTTTAAAAGATAAAGCCTGATTTTATCATCCTAAAATCAGGCTCATAAAAAAACCGCCATTCAATTGAATGGCGGTTTTTTTATGAGTTGATCTAAATTGAATTAGAACAGTTTCACTGGAATATCAAGGAACAGGCGCCATTCATTGGTGTCACCGATATATGCCTTGTCATAGGCATCGCTGGCACGGTAGTGTGAATAACGTACTTTCAAGCTGGTGTCTTTTGCGAAACCGCTTTGAATCTTGTAAGACACCTGATTGAAGAACTCACGTTCCTTTGCATTGTCATCAACAAGGTTGTTCTTGTTGTCTGTCGCATGGATGTTCCAGCCATAGACATAGGCGGATGTCCAGCTTAAACCTGCAAGGTCAAGCGCGGAGAAATCAAAGGTGTATTGAAGCTGGGCCGATTTCTCGCGGTTACCAATAAAGTCAGACAGGTAAGAGTTCGGCAGGTAAATACTTTGTCCACCGTCAGCATTTTGACCATAGTCATAACCGACATTACCCGTGTTTTGCTGGTAAGCCAGCATCACAGTGTGTGGGCCTGTGTTATAGGTGGTTGAGAACGCCCAAATATTATTTTTCTTATCTTCGCTGGCTGGGCCAGTCGCAGAGTAAGTGTTGGCATTCTTGTCAAACTTGGTGTGGTAGCCACTCAGGTCATACGTCAGTGAGCTTTTGTCAGCAAGGGATTGCTTGTAGTTCACATTGGCATAATGACGCTCAAGCGTATCTTTACTGTCCAAACCATAGTAGGCGGTATTTAACTGATCATTCACCTTGTATTTGGCACCCCAAACCACCGCACGGTCCAATTCGTTCTGGTCAGTGGCGATCTGGTCTGGAAGCTGGTTCTTGGTAAATTTACCCGCAGTCAATTCCAGCCCGTTAATTTCACGGCTGGTGATCAAGGTACCTTCAAAGTATTCAGGCACCATACGTGTGGTCATGCTTGCCAATACAGGCAGGTCGAGAACCTGTGTACCGTAGCGTACAGTGGTGTTTGAGAAACGCGCCTTCACGCTACCGCCACCACGGGTCCACTGGTCATAAGGTGAATTGTCATTCTTTCTTGGCACCATGCTGTTGCCAGAATGTTCATTGTCACCAATTTTAAAAGAGAAATCACCTACCGCACCGACACCAAAACCCACAATGCCTGGGGTAAAGCCTGATTCAACATTCAGCATTGCTGACTGTACCCATGAACTGGTGTCTGGAGCACCATTTTTTTTGTCACGGGAAATATAACCGTTACGTAATAAAAGAGACGCCTGGGTATCTTGCACAAACCCTTTTGCTTCGCTTTGTTCACTTGCATATGTTGAGGAGATCAATGCGGCATTAATCAAAACCGCCAATATAAGTTTCTGTGCCTTTGGCATGCTAAGCCTCATAAATAACAAATTTGGGGAGAGAAACTGAAAATTTGACCAATTGTATAAGTTGTGCGTAAAAAAGATAGATTTTTATTAAAATAATTTAATTAATTTTAAATAAAATACTTATAGGATATTGTGATTTATTTCCCATTTAAAATCACCATTTGTTTGATTTAATTATTTGATTATATTTGAATTAATATTTATTTTTGATGGTGGTTTTAATGGATTGTTTTTTGATTTATCTTTATTAAAATATGTGATTATTTGATGTATTTTTTCTTTTAATTTAATTATTTATTTACTAATTGGTTAAAAATAGCCCGCTTAACTGGCGAAAAATACCATCCCGACGAACGGTATTGGTGCTGAATTACATCTCAGTAGATTCCATCTGGCGCATTGTTCCACTTTTTCTGCACTTTTATTGAACATTTTATCTGGAGAGGGCCTGCAATATGAATTTCAATCATTCCAACGGTTTTCATGGGTTAAAAAAGCATTATTTTTGTGCGAAAAATAGTCTGGTTTTATTTATGTGCCTTTAAATGGTTCAAATTTCAGCCAAAATCCTGCATCAAACTTATAAATAATGAGGGTGAAAATGCTTTTTAGCCCTTTAATGATACAAATATGCGATTTTATTGGCTTTTATTGAGTTGGCATAGCCTTTGCAAGATACATTTTGATGCAATTTAAAACATAAATCAGTCAAATATCCATCATGGGGAGATCAAATGATGAAACTTGCATATAAAGCAGTGGCGTTAAGTGTTATGGCGATGGCTTCAACTTTGGCAATGGCTGAAGAATCGAATGCGCTGTCTCAGGCAGGTGTAAGCTTTGCAGGAACCGCTGCCTTAACTTCAGATTACCGTTATCGTGGTGTGACCCAAACTCAAAATGACCCTGCGGTGCAAGTTGGCTTTGCATTAACGCATGAATCAGGCCTTTATGCGGGTGTCTGGGGTTCCAATGTAAATTTTGGTGGTGCTGATCCACATCTTGAGCTAGACCCATATGTTGGCTATGCAACTGAACTGCCATTTGCAGGCAAACCAACCTTGGATGTTGGCCTATGGTATTACGGTTACCCAAGCGCATCAGATATCAATTGGCTTGAGCTTTACGCGAAACTTGGATTCAAGGATGTATTGACCTCTGGTGACAGCTTGCTGGGTGCAGTCAACTATACCAATGACTTTGCTGGTCTGGACGAGAATGGCTGGTATGTAAACGCAACCTATAATGTGCCGTTTGCCGCTGGCTTTGGTGGTGTGGCAAGCATTGGCTATACCAAGGTGGATAACTACGACTTTAGCGACAGCGGCAGTGAAGATGACACCTATGTTGACTGGAAAGTGGGCCTAACCTATAACGTGAAGTCTGTTTCTGGCTTGACTGCTGAACTTGCTGCGATTGGCACCAATATTGATGCCAATGCCCAACCATACAAACGCGGTACAGAAACGGGTGCGGTGTTTACCTTAACCAAGGCGTTCTAATATAGTTGGGGGTTTGTATTGAACCTTCATTTATAAAGGTTTGCCAGATCCTCTAGCGAAGAAAACAGCCAGCACATATGCTGGCTGTTTTTTTTATATCTGCAATTCATCTAGTGTGAATCATTCATTCAGTATAGGGAAAAGCATCCCTGCACTTTTAGGGCGCACAGGAACGCTAAAAAAAAGCGCCGTTTTCATGCGCCAACATTCTCCATGACTGCACATTATTACTGCACCATATCGGTAAATCCTGAGTAAATGTTAAAATTTATCAGGAGCGGTAATCATAATTAATTTTTATATCTAATTGTTATTTAATATGAAAATATATTATTTTACAAAATTTTTTCTAAAGTTCCTGCATTCCATAAAAACTGGCACAGCATTTGCTAATTACACAGTGATGCAATTCAAAACATGAATCAGTTGAACATCTATAATATGGGGGAGATCAATATGATGAAATTTGCATGCAAGGCTGTTGCTTTAAGTGTTATGGCTGTAACGTCAACTTTCGCTTTGGCTGAGGATAGTAAGCTTCCATTCCCAGGTGAAGTCACAGGTAATATTAGTGCTGTATCTAGCTATAATTTACGTGGCATTACCAATGCACCTGAAAATAGTGGTCCAGCTGTACAGGGTGGACTGGACTATGGCTACAATGGCTTCTATCTTGGTTATTGGTTTTCAACCCTGGATTATTCATATGCCTGCCTAAACCCAGATGGCTGTAGCGATACAAACTCAAGGGATTCTTTTGAAAGTGATTTTTATGCAGGTTATAAAGGCAAAATCACAGATGATCTAGGCTATCAGGTTGGTGGAACAATTTATTATTACTATCCTGGCTGGGAATCAACAGGATATGAAACTTTCCTGGGTCTAAGCTATAAAGAACTCACCGTAACGGCTCAAACGCTACTTAACAACGTTACTTTCGGTAATAAGGGCGACACCTATTTCCTTGCGACTTATGCACCTGCATTGCCTGCTGGTTTTACAGGTAAGGCGCAGATTGGTGCTTATTATTATGGGGATGATGATGAGTTCACTGCAAAAACAGAAAACACCTTTGCTTTCCGTCATGCAACGCTTGGTTTGTCTCATGCTTTAGGTGAAACAGGTGCAAACTGGAGTCTGGATTACATCCTGGGTGGCTATGACCGTACTGACACCAAACAAAAGAACAAGGTTGTGTTGGGACTGGCTTACGCTTTCTAATAACAATAAAAATCAAAGCGACCTCTAAGGTCGCTTTTTTTATGGCCTGATTTAGGCTGAATTACCCCGATAAGACAGTGCTTCAGTTAAGTGCGAACTTGAAATGATTTCACTTTCTGCCAAATCCGCAATGGTTCGTGCCACCCGTAACACCCGATGGTAGGCACGGGCTGAAAGGTTCAGGCGCTGTTGGGCTATCTCAATAATTTTGCTTGAGCTGTCATCCAGACAGGCATATTGTTCCAGCAAAGTGGGTGATAGTGCCTGATTTAAACATTGCTGTCGCTGAATTTGCTGCTGATAGGCTTTCATCACCCGCTGACGCACCGTTTCAGAGTTTTCAGTTGGTGTCCGTTCCTGTAATTCCTGTGCCTGCAAAGGGGGCACATCAATGTGCAGGTCAATACGATCCAGCAATGGGCCAGAAATACGGTTTTGATAGCGCTGGATACTTTCAGGTGAACATTGGCAGCGATTGTCCTGATGAAAGGCATAGCCACAGGGACAGGGATTCATCGCGGCAATAAATTGGAAGTTTGCTGGAAAGGTCATTTGCCGTGCGGCGCGAGAAATGACAATTTCTTTGGATTCAAGTGGCTGGCGTAAAACTTCAAGGACTTTTCGGTCAAACTCAGGCAATTCATCCAAAAATAACACACCTAAATGGGCCAGGGTAATTTCACCTGGTTTGGGTTGTGAGCCACCCCCAACCAATGCTATCGCTGAAGCAGTATGGTGCGGTGCGCGGAATGGCCTCTGCCCGAAAGTGTGCTGAGCATTTGCAACTGAGTAGATGCTGGCAACCTCTAAATTTTCCTGCGCATTTAATGGCGGCAAAATAGAGGGCAAACGCGAGGCGAGCAGGGTTTTTCCTGTGCCTGGCGGCCCCTTAAATAATAATGAGTGTCCACCTGCCGCGGCAATTTCCAGCGCACGGCGGGGGCGTAACTGTCCTTTGACATCGGCAAGGTCAAATGGGTAGCGTGAGGATGCCGCAGTTGATTTTTGTGGTGCAGCTTTTAGTGGTGAACTGCCCAGAAAATGTGCACACACTTCCTGTAAATGATTGGCTGCATACACTTCAAATTCAGGTAGTTGGCTGGCTTCATCGAGATTGGCGGTTGGCAGTAACAAGCGATGTTGTGCCTGCTGGCAAGCCATGGCAATGGTCAATGTCCCTGAAACAGGGCGTAAATGCCCGTCCAGTGCAAGTTCACCAATAAACTCAAAACCATCGGTACAGTTTTCGGGTAACTGTCCAGAGGCGATCAGAATACCCAGTGCAATCGGCAAGTCTAAACGGGAACCATCCTTGGGCAGGTCTGCGGGTGCCAGATTAATGGTTAAGCGCTTGGTTGGAAACAGAAAACCACTGTTGATAATCGCAGAGCGCACACGGTCCTTGCTTTCACGGACTGCGGCTTCAGGTAACCCCACAATGGTTAGGGAGGGTAGGCCTGAGCTGATATGGACTTCCACTTCGATCTGAGGGGCATGTAGCCCCAGTAAGCCCCTCGTATAAATTTTGGCAAAAGACATGTTGTTATTGTTCCATCATGGTGCTTTATTTTTAGTCATTGTTCAGTATTGGTTGCACTGAGTTGGTGCTTATTTTTTGTTCTGCACCATTTCTTCAAGTGTTTTCATTTGCTGTTGCAACTCACTCAGGCGCTGGTTGGCCGAATTCAGTGCTGTTCGCTGACGATCCAGCTCCTGTTTTGAAACCAGGTCCAGTTTTTCGATGCTTTCATTCAGGAGGGCGCGTAAATTTTTTTCTAAATCTTTTTTCGGCTGGTCAACTTGCTGCAAAATGGCTTGTAAAAGTGTCTCAATCATAAAGTGCTCAATCGGTTATGGGTATTTGTTGCCCAGTGTATCACTGCTCACTGCATTCCCATAGCCTTGTGCATCATGGCTGGATGAGTGACTGATAAATCTAGCTAAATAGTCGCAGTTGAAACTTATTTTCGATTGGGTATCTACATCTTCAAGGCTAAATAGGTTATAAAGAAAGCTTGTGTCCAGTATTTTAAAACCCCCAACCTTTAAATATTGGCATGAAAATTGAACATAAAACCTTACTGGTGAAAATAAGCCGAAGGAAAACAAACATGAAGCTTGTAACTGCAATTGTAAAACCATTCAAATTGGATGACGTGCGTGAAGCACTCTCTGATATTGGTGTTCAAGGGATTACCGTAACTGAAGTCAAAGGTTTCGGGCGTCAAAAAGGTCACACAGAACTGTACCGTGGTGCAGAGTATGTGGTTGATTTCCTACCAAAAGTAAAGATTGAAATTGCGATTAGCGATGAAATGGTTGATGCGGTGATCGAATCAATTACCCGTGTCGCAAGCACAGGAAAAATCGGTGACGGAAAAATCTTTGTCACCAATCTAGAACAAGTCATCCGTATTCGTACTGGTGAGACTGGGCCAGACGCTGTCTAAATTGGCATAAAGTTTGCTGAGTTAGAAATTAAGACAGATAGCTCACAAAATAAGGTTGGGGGACACGAATGAAAAAAATGCTTATGGCGCTCAGTCTATCTGGCGCACTCTTAGGTGGCTCTGCTGTAGTTTGGGCAGAAGACGCCGCATCTACACCAGTCGCTGCTGAACAAACTATGGCGGCAACTGACACCGCGGTTGCAACACCAGAAACTGTAGTGGCTGAGGCGCCTGCAACTGAAGAGGCAGCTCCTGCCGCTGAAGCTGCACCGACAGTGGATACAGGTGACACGGCGTGGATTCTGGTTTCAACAGCGTTGGTTCTGTTGATGACCATTCCAGGTCTGGCTTTATTCTACGGTGGTATGGTACGTAAGAAAAACGTACTGAGCACCATGATGTTCAGCCTTTCTGCGGCAATTCTGGTTAGCTTGATCTGGGTGATTGCAGGCTACTCACTTGCGTTCTCTGGTACTGGCGCATACTTTGGCGACTTGTCGAAAGCCTTGCTGAATGGTGTTGCATTCGATGCCTTGAGTGGAACCATTCCTGAAAGCCTGTTTGTTATTTTCCAAATGACCTTTGCCATTATTACTGTTGCGATTATTAGCGGCTCAATTGCAGACCGTATGAAATATTCAGCATTCATGGCATTCATCGCAGTTTGGGTGATCCTGGTTTACGCACCAATCACACACTGGGTTTGGGCAGCGGATGGCTGGTTATTCAAGGCAGGCGCACTGGACTTTGCTGGTGGTACAGTGGTTCACATCAACTCAGGTGTTGCTGGTCTGGTTGCTGCATATATGCTGGGTAAACGTACAGGCTTGGGCCGTGAGTCAATGGCGCCACATAACCTGACTTTAACTGTTGTGGGTGCAAGCCTGATCTGGGTGGGCTGGTTCGGCTTTAACGGTGGTAGCGCATTGGGTGCTGGTGCTCGTGCAAGTATGGCAATCCTGGTCACTCAAGTCGCTGCTGCCGCTGCCGCATTCTCCTGGTTGGTGGTTGAGCGTGTCGTTCGTGGTAAAGCCTCAGTTCTTGGTGGTGCTTCTGGTGCGGTTGCAGGTTTGGTTGTGATTACACCTGCTGCTGGTTTCGTTGGTGTCGGTGGTGCGTTGGTGATGGGCCTGATCGGTGGCGTGGTTTGCTTCTGGGGGATTACTGCACTGAAACGCCTACTTAAAGCAGATGATGCATTGGATGCCTTTGGTCTACACGCTGTGGGTGGTATGGTAGGTGCCGTATTAACAGGTGTCTTCTATAGCGATGAAATTATCAAGGCGGCTGGTGTGGTTCTTGCTCCAACATTTGCAGGTCAATTGTGGATTCAAGTTGAAGGTGTGTTGGCAACCATCGCATATAGCGCAGTGGTGACATTCATTATCCTTAAAGTGATTGATCTGGTGATTGGTATTCGTGTCAGCGCTGATGACGAACGTATGGGTCTTGACCTAAGCCAACATGGCGAACGTATCGAATAACTGATTATTCAGTGATCCAAAAACAGCCCATCAGGGCTGTTTTTTTATGTATTTATCCTTGGGCTTTCCTTATGCTGTGATTAAAACAGTGCTCTGCTTTTGCCCAGGTTCAGCAATTGCCGAAACTTTGCTACACTTAAGCAAAGTGATAAATAACTGCGCCACTATGCATTGTCCATTTTGTAACGCTGCTGATAGTAAAGTCATTGACTCCCGTCTGGCTGCTGAAGGCTGTCAGATTCGCCGTCGCCGTGAGTGTGTTGTTTGCGGTGAGCGTTTTACCACCTTTGAGAGTTATGAAGTGGTGATGCCGCGGGTCATTAAATCGGATGGAAAAAGTGAACCTTTTGATGAGGCAAAACTTCGCCGCTCATTGATGCATGCTCTGCAAAAGCGTCCTGTGACCCAGGAACAAATTGAAACGGTACTCAGTGATATTCAGTCGCAGATCCGTCGTCTGGGTGAGCGGGATGTGAAGTCGAGAACCATCGGTGAGATTGTCATGCAGGCATTGTTTGCGCTGGATCATGTCGCCTATGTCCGTTTTGCCTCTGTTTACCAAGATTTTCAGGATGTTGAGGCATTTCGCCGTCAGATTGAGCAAATGCAGCAACGTGAAAATGAAACCTGAGTTAGAGAAATCATGTCGGAATTAAAGTCAGATCAATATTGGATGCAACGTGCCATTGAGTTGGCTCGGCTTGGACAATATTCAACTAAACCGAATCCGAATGTAGGCTGTGTCATTGTCAAGGATGGTCAACTGATTGGAGAGGGTTTCCATCCTAAAGCGGGGCAGCCACATGCGGAAGTTTTTGCATTGCGTCAGGCAGGTGGCAATGCCAAAGGTGCAACTGCTTATGTGACTTTGGAACCCTGTGCGCATTACGGCAGAACACCTCCATGTGCCGAAGCCTTGGTGAAAGCACAGGTCAGGAAAGTGGTGGTTGCCTGTTCAGACCCAAATCCACTGGTGGCAGGGAAAGGTGTGCAAATCCTGCGTGATGCGGGGATTGAGGTTGCAATAGGTGTTTGTGAGGCGCTTGCAAAAACACTCAATTTCGGTTTCTTAAAGGCCATGTCCACGGGCTTGCCTTATGTACGTTTGAAAATTGCATCCAGTCTGGATGGACGTACCGCGATGGCGTCGGGTGAATCGAAATGGATTACAGGCCCAGCCGCGCGGCAGGATGTACAGCATTGGCGTGCAGTTTCTGGTGCAGTCATTACTGGGATTCAAACGGTTTTGGCAGATGATTGTGAACTCAATGTGCGTTCCTTGGACAAGGTTGATATCGAGACTGTGGTACAACCCAAACGTATCGTGTTAGACCGTCAGGGACAGTTGCCACTTTCTGCCAAGATATTACAAAATCCTGAAACAGTGATGGTGATGACACCATTTCGTCAGGAACTTGCCGATTTAGGCGTGATACAATTGTCGCCGCAACCTTTAAACCAATTATTGCAGACCTTAGCTCACCAATACCAAATTTATGATGTATTGGTTGAGGCTGGCGCAACGTTGTCCACCGCCTTTTTACAGCAGGGTTTGGTTGATGAAATGATCAGTTATGTTGCACCCACCTTACTTGGTCAATCTGCCCGCGCTATGTTCAATGCTGAATTTAGCCAGATGGCAGAGCAACTGCGGTTTGAGTTGGTCGATGTAACCCAACTTGGGCAGGATATTCGCCTGAGATTGCTCCCTATCCAAGAGATGATATGAATCCAGAACCATCGGTTTATCACAAACGTCGGCACGCGGCACGCACCACTGACGAGTATCTTTTTCATCAGCTCGTTCCCTATCTCGGTAATAAGCGTCGTCTATTGCACCTTATTTTAGAGGCGCTTGAGATTACGGGAACACTGAATAGCAAGAAAAAGAATCCACCGATTTTTGCTGATTTCTTTGCGGGGAGTGGTGTGGTCTCGCGTTTGGCGCGCCAGAATGGCTATCGTGTGATAGCCAATGACTGGGAACCCTATAGCCATGCGCTTAATCATGCCATTTTGGCCTGTGTCGATGCGCCTGCTTTTAAGGAACTGGGTGGCTATCAAAAGGCCATTGATTATCTTAACCGTCTGCCTGAAGTTAAGGGCTGGGTTACGCACAACCTCTGTCCGCGCAATGATGATGTGTATGATCCAGCACGTGATCGTTTGTTCTTTAAACGCCGTAATGGCATGCGGATTGATGCGATCCGTCAGCAAATCGCAACCTGGCAGGCACAGGGTGCAATCAATGATGTGGAAATGAGTGCCTTGTTGGCACCACTTTTGTATTCGGCCAGCTTTGTCAGCAATACCAGTGGTGTCTTTAAAAGTTTCCACCAGGGCTGGGGCGGTAAAACCCAAACTGCACTGGAACGGATTGAATCCTTACTGTGGCTGACCCCAAGCCGTTTCTGTGAGATTGGCGATACGAAGCGTCCTGCGGCTGAAATGTGGTGTGTGGATGCCCAACATCTGGCCAATCAAATGAGTGGCTTTGAAGTGGATGTGGCTTATCTCGACCCACCCTATAATCAGCATGCCTATAGCAGTAATTACCATGTGCTCAATGCGCTGACCTTATGGGATCAGGTCGATTTACCCTCCCCAGATACCAAGGGCTTTAAAAGCGGTATTGACCGTGCATGGCGTAAACAGCGCCCAAGTCCTTATAACTCATCCAAATATGCCAAAGAGGCGTATGAGAAGTTATTGGAAACCATTAATGCCCGCTATATTTTGACCAGTTATTCGACTGATGGAAATATTGAACCGAAAGACCTGCTGACCGCCAATTTAAAACGCGGCAAGGTCACATTGCTGACTCAGGATGTTCCTCGCTATCGGGTCAGTAAACAACGTCAGTCTGAACGGGCACGCGTACTGGAATTTATCGTGATTACCGATACCCATGCCAAGTCTGGTCCACCATTGCGACAACTTCTGGGGCAGTTGTATCACTTTGCTGAATTGGGTGGGGTGGATACCACAGGCAACAGTACTCAATTGGCTTTGTGGTAATACATTCCCCTCTTTGAAAAAGAGGGACAACGGGAGATTTTATGTTTACAGGCATTATTGAAAGTTTAGGTAAGGTTGAGAGCCTGCAAAGTGTAGGTGGTGATGTTCGTCTACGTATTCAAACTGATTTGGATATGTCTGATGTACATTTGGGAGACTCAATTGCCACCAATGGAATTTGCCTGACGGTCATTGAGTGGGGTGAAAACTGGTATGCGGCGGATGTTTCGCGTGAGAGTTTAAACCGTACCACACTAGGCCAATGGAAAGTTGGCCAGGCGGTGAATGTTGAAAAGGCGATGCTGCCAACCACACGTTTTGGTGGGCATATTGTCAGTGGGCATGTCGATGGCTTGGGTGAAATCACCCTGGTACGTCAGGATGCACGTTCTTTGTATTTTGAGGTCACCGCACCTGCTGAGTTGGCAAAATATCTGGCAGAAAAAGGTTCTGTGACGGTTGACGGCATTAGCCTGACCATTAACCATTTACGTGGCAATATCCTGAGCCTGAACCTGATTCCACATACGGCCGAACGGACTAATATTGGGACATGGCAGGTTGGAAGTAAAGTGAATCTGGAAGTAGATGTATTGGCTCGTTATATTGAGCGTTTATTGTTGGGTGATAAGGCCGCAGAGCAAAAAACCGAATCGAATATCAGTATGGCGTTTTTAGCGGAAAATGGTTTTCTAAAATAGAATGGCAAGCATAAAAAAGCCCAGTTTGATGAACTGGGCTTTTTATTATTTCTCGTCTGAGAACTGACTGTTTTTCAATATGTAGTCAATTTCGTCCTGAGCCAGTGCATGAAGCTTGGCACGGAATACGGTTACTGCCTGTTCAATCAAGCTTTCCGCTTCCAGTTCCAGTCGAACACGGACACTTTCCAGTTCAGACAGAATTTGCTGATCTTCAATCACAACACGCTGACCTTGGGCGTAATCAACACTTGGCTGTTCAGGATTGACCTGATAACGTTCAGTTTGTTGTGCAATTTCCTGATCGATATGGCGACGCAACACAATCAGGCTTTCAGTTTGCTGTTCAAACTGCTGTTCTTCATCTGCCTGTAGCTGTGCCGCATAAGCCGCTTCAGCTGCACGTTTTTCCGCCAATGCCTTTTCCAAAGCCTGCTGTTTGCGGATACGTGCCTGTTCGATCAATTCTGCCTTTAAGTCGGCATAGGCCTGATCGATGCGTTGTTGGGAACGCTGCTGTGCTTTCTCTTCATGTTGCGTCCATGTTTGAATCAGGGTTTGGGGCAATAGCAGATCACAGATGCGTGCCAAATCTTCCTGATAGGTCTGGCGGACTGTTTCAGGTGCATTTAACCAGCGTTTTTTAAAATCCTGACCTACATTTAATGCCACGCGACACTCCTCAAAATGATGCTCTTTGTTGCAGACTTATAATTTAAATGTTCGAGGTTCGATACCCAAACGACGATACATTTTAAACTTTTCCCGACCAGCCTGTTTCGCAGTTTCATTATTTTCAATAATTTCGATAATGTGGCGAAAATCCTGAGTTTGTTCAAGTGCATGATTGTTAAAATTAAACACGATCCAATCATTGGATGGTGGTAATTGTTCTGAAATGCAGACGGAACTATGCGGTTGATGAATACCATGCGGTATAAAACTCTGGGGATCAAAAGTCCAAAGCTGTTCATCCAGTTCGGTTTGTAATTCTGGATCAGCACAATACCACCAGATATGGGGATGCTGATTCAGGATTTTTCGACATAAACGGCAAGCACTTTCGACTTGCCGTTCGGTACTATTTTCAAACAGATAAAAACTGATTTGTGCCATGTGTTAGTTGTTCGTTGCAACACGATTCGCTAAAAACTGCATCAGTAATGGTACTGGGCGACCTGTTGCACCTTTGGCGGCACCTGACAACCATGCTGTACCCGCCACATCCAGATGTGCCCAACGATAGTCACGGGTAAAACGTTCAAGGAAACAAGCCGCCGTAATGGCACCGCCGTATGGACCACCAATATTGGCGATATCGGCAAAAGGAGAGTCCAGTAACTCCTGATATTCCTCCATCACTGGCATACGCCATACACGATCCAGTGACTGCTCGCCTGCCTGTTGTAAATCCTGGGCCAGTTCATCATCTGGTGTGAATAAACCACTGACCACTTTACCCAGCGCCACCACACATGCACCTGTCAGCGTCGCAATGTCAATCACAAGGGCAGGGTTGAAGCGTTTGATATAGGTCAGTGTGTCACAAAGTACAAGGCGGCCTTCGGCATCAGTATTCAGAATTTCAACGGTTTGACCGCTCATGGTGGTCACGATGTCACCTGGACGGGTGGCATGCCCTGATGGCATGTTTTCAGCCGCGGCAACCGCACCGACCACATGAATTGGGAGTCGGGCTTCGCATAATGCGCGGATTGTGCCCAGTACCGAGGCTGCGCCACACATATCAAACTTCATTTCATCCATACCCAAGCCTGGTTTGAGTGAAATGCCGCCTGTATCGAAAGTCACGCCCTTACCGACCAGTACCACAGGTGCCTGATCTACCTGGGTATTGTATTCCAACGTGATCACGCGCCCTGGACGTTCTGAGCCTTTGCTGACGGCGAGGAAAGCATACATGCCCAGGTCAGCCATTTGCTGTTCATCCAGTACCGTAACTTTGAGCAGGTCTGGATATTGTGCGGCAAGGGCAAGGGCCTGATCAGCAAGATATTCTGGGAAGCAAAGATTCGGCGGGCAGTTGCCCAAATCACGCGCATAGTTTTGACCTGACTGAACCGCATGAATCAGGTTGAGTTGGACATCATTCAGTGAGCTTTCGCTTGCAACCAGATCAATGGTTTCCAATACAAATTCATTTTTCTTGGATTTAAATGCATCATAGCCATAAGCTGCCTGTGTCAGGTTCAAGGCAAACAATGCATGTAAATCAGTTGGTAACGCCGAAATGTCTAGCGTGATGTGCTTAAATTTATTTTGTGATGATTTGATAATGGATTGTGCGAGTTTTGCTAATTTAATGGCTTTTAATTCTGCACTTTTCCCAAGACCCAATAGTTGGGCGTTTGGCTGTACCGCAATATTGGCAATTAACGGCAGGCTTTCATTAAAACCCGCCTTAAACTGAGTGGCATTGAGAATATCATCTAGCTGGTTGATTTGATAAGCATTTAAATTCTGTTGTAATTGTTCTGAATCAACCAATATCCACAAAGATTCACTTGATGTTTGTGCTGGAAATGCGGTTTGCAGTGTAAATTTCATTGTCTGTTTCGAACCTAATGGACAAAAAAGAAAGATAAGTCCATTAAACACTTTCGGATATGAGGTTGCAATCGGCAACAAGCGATAGGTTTTATATTTTTAACATTCGGGTAAACTACAGTTTCCCCTCGACTGACTCTATCTGGAAGCATTACCTTGATTATTCGGCGTTACCTCGTCAAACAAGTGGTGTCCACCTCGCTGGTGGTGACTGCCTTGCTCACCTTAATCATTATGGGTGGTCAGTTGATCAAGATTTTTGGACGTGCTGCACAAGGTCGCCTGGATGGTGGTGTTCTACTGAGCATCATTGCCTATCGCCTGCCTGAGTTTTTAACATTGATCCTGCCATTGGGCTTTTTTATTGGCCTGATGTTGGTGTTTGGCCGTTTGTATGTCGATCACGAAATGGCGGTGCTGAATGGCAGTGGCGTGAGCCGCAACCAGTTGGCACGACTGTTATTGCCAATGACCCTGGTGTTTTTGATTGTTCAGTCTATCTTGATGTTTTGGGGCGCATCTTCAGGAATACGCGCCTATGAAAGCCTGATGCAGACTCAGGCTGTGCGTGCGGGCTTTGATCTGGTTCGACCAAAGGAGTTTATCTCTTCTGGGCCGTATACCATTTATGCAGGTTCGCTTTCGGAAGACCGCAAGAATTTAAAGGATATCTTTTATTACCAAAAGGCGGATCGGGAAGATAAACCTGATGTGATGATTCTGGCGAAAGAGGCCACCCGTGTGGAAATGGCAAATGATACTGCCAATGTGGTTGATCTGGTTCAGGGCCGTCGCTACGAAATCTATCCAAACCAGCCTCGATATACCCAGGCCGAGTTTCAGTCCTATCGTTTACGTCTGGAAAATGATAAGGATGTCAAATTTGAAAGTGATGATGTGGAAGCCTTGCCGATGAGCAAGCTATGGCAAAAGCGCGATGATTCCGTAGTGCGGAGTGAGTTGGGCTGGCGGATTTTTGGTCCATTGGTCATGGTGATTGCCCTGATGCTGACCGTGGCCTTGTCTGAAGTCAGTCCACGTCAGGGACGTTATTACCGCCTGATTCCCGCCATTTTCATTTTTGCCAGCCTAATTGTATTGATGATTGCGATTAAAACGCGGATTAGTAAGGAACAACTGGATATCTGGGCCTATCCAGTGGTGTTGCTGGTATATGCAGGTGCTGCGGCAATTTTTGCCCGTAAACAGAAGCTGGCACCCAAAATCAAGAAAAGTATGCAGCGAGTGGGGTTGTGATGTTAGCACGTCGAATAGTCGCCAGACATGTCACCAAAACCACGATTCTCGCCATGCTGGGAACCACGCTGGTGCTGTCTTTTCTACAGGTGCTGTTTACATATCTGGGTGAGCTGGGTTCACTTAAGCCTGATTACAACGCATGGCAGGCGTTCCTGTTTGTAATGTGGGGGGCGCCGCGTTATCTCTATGAAATCCTGCCTGTTGCGGCATTGATTGGTTCGGTTTTAGGGCTGGGGGCATTGGCATCCAATAGTGAGCTGATTGTGATGCGTTCAGTGGGCATCAGCTTATGGCGCATTGTGGGCTGGGTGATGCGTTCTGCTTTATTGCTGATCATCCTGTCATTTGCCTTGAGTGAATGGGTGATCCCATATACCAATGAAAAGGCGCAGAGCATTAAAAAACAGCGCAGTGTGGCATCCTTGGGAGAGGTAAAGGGCTATTGGTCTCGTGAGGGGCAGCGCTTTATCTATATTGACTATGCCAATGCCCAGGGACAACTTCGTAATATTAACGTCATTGATTTCGATCAAAACTACCGTTTGCAGTCTTTTGTCAGCGCCGAGCAAGGGCAGTTTGTCAAAGATGGGCAGTGGACTTTAAAAGAGTCGCATCAGGTCGATTTACTGGCTCAGGGTAATGCGATCAAGACTGATCATGAGCAACAGCCATTGGGTTTGGCATTACAGCCTAAATATGTACATATGGTTACGCTGGACCCAGAGGATTTATCGCCAAGTCAACTGATCAGTTTTATGCGCTACCTGAAAGAATATAGTCAGGTGCCAAAAACCTATGAATTGGCATTCTGGCAAAAAGTTGCTTCCCCCTTTGCCCTGATTACGCTGGTATTGATCGCCTGTTCCTTTATTTTTGGCCCATTGCGTCAGCAGTCGATGGGTTTCCGTCTGGTGATTGCACTGTTCACAGGACTGGGCTTTTTCTATTTACAGGACTTTTTGGGCTATGCCAGTCTGGTCTATGCGCCATCTCCAGCGTGGTTTGTCTTGCTGCCAATTCTGTTGATGTTTGCGGCAGGGAGTTATTTGCTCTATCGCGCACGCTAGAGGTCTGAATAGTTTGAATTGATAATCATTATTGATTAAAGCGTCTGCAAGATCATGGAGAAATTTATCAAATTTCGGTAAACTATGCCGATCAAATGATAGACAAACAGAGAGTCCATTATGACGGATGCAAATGCTGGCAAAATTCCTCACGTTCTGGTCATTATGGATGGCGTGGGACATCGTGAAGCGGTTGAGGACAATGCTTATCTGGCGGCAAAAACGCCAAACCTCAGCGCCATGAAAGCCAAGCATCCCAATAGTTTAATTTCTGGCTCAGGTGAGGATGTGGGCTTGCCTGATGGACAGATGGGCAACTCAGAAGTTGGGCATATGAATCTGGGTGCAGGTCGTGTGCTGTATCAGGATTTTACCCGTATTACCAAAGACATTCGTACAGGTGATTTCTTTGAGCATGAAGTGCTGGTGGATGCGGTGGAAAAAGCCAAGGCAGCCCATGGTGCGGTGCATGTGATGGGGTTGCTGTCAGAGGGTGGTGTACACTCGCATGAAGACCATATCGTTGCCATGTGTGAGCTTGCGCTAAAACGTGGCGCGACTGTCTACTTGCATGCATTCCTTGATGGTCGTGATACACCTCCACGCAGTGCCAAGCCATCACTGGAAAAACTGGATGCCATGTTTGCCCAATACCCAAATCAGGGGCGTATTGTCTCAATGATTGGCCGCTATTTTGCAATGGACCGTGACAATCGCTGGAACCGTGTTGAGGAAGCCTACCGCTTGATGACAGAGGGAGAGGCAATCCGTGTTGCCAATTCTGCGGTTGATGGCTTGGAACAGGCCTATGCGGCGGATGAAAACGATGAATTTGTTCGGGCGACCCGTATTGGTGAAACCGTCAAGGTACAGGATGGTGACAGCATTGTATTTATGAATTTCCGTGCTGACCGTGCCCGTGAAATCACACGTGCCTTTGTTGAAAAGGATTTTGCAGGCTTTGAACGTAAAGTTGTTCCGCATTTGTCAAAGTTTGTGATGCTGACCCGTTATCAGGCCAGCATTGATGCACCTGTTGCCTATATGCCTGAAGAACTTAAAAATTCCATTGGTGAATACCTGTCTGGTTTGGGCAAAACCCAGTTGCGTATTGCTGAAACTGAAAAATATGCACACGTCACTTTCTTCTTTAGTGGTGGCCGTGAAGATGAATATCCAGGTGAGAAGCGTATCCTGATTCCATCACCAAACGTGGCAACCTATGACCTGAAACCTGAAATGAGTGCCATAGAAGTCACGGATGAACTGGTGAATGCCATCAATTCAGGTGAGTTTGACCTGTTGGTGGTGAACTATGCCAATGGCGACATGGTTGGGCATACGGGCGTGTTTGACGCTGCGGTAAAAGCGGTTGAGACAGTGGACACCTGTTTGGGACGTGTCTATGAGGCAGTTATGGCAAACAAAGGGCATATGTTAATTACCGCCGATCATGGTAATGTAGAGCAAATGCAGGACTACGACAGTGGACAGGTTCATACCCAGCACACCACTGAACTGGTTCCATTTATCTATGTTGGACCAACGCAGGCAACTATTGCCGAGGGTGGGGTTCTGGCAGATGTCGCGCCAACATTGCTTCATTTGATGCAGATTCCTGTACCGCCAGAAATGCAGGGTAAAAATTTAATTACTTTGGAATAAATTTCCCCGAACCTCTCTTTTTGAAAGAGGGGATTCTTCAGAAGGTGAACGAATGACCCAGCACAACAACATTTACAGGGCTTTGTATGCAGGTTTGTTGATGTGCTGGGGGCATGTCCTATATGCAGCACCAAGTCCACATCCGTCGGGTTGGGTGGATGAGACTGCACCGCATAGCACCGCCGAAGTGCCAATTGAGTCAATTCAACAGTTTGTACAAATCTATGGCATTGTACGGGACAACTATGTTGACAAGAAATCTGATGATGCCCTGTTCCAGCAGGCGATCAAGGGATTGGTCAGTGGTCTGGATCGCTATTCCCGTTATCTATCGGCAGAAGAATATCGTGAATTAATTCAATATACCGAGGGTGATTTAGCTTCTGTTGATTTTAATTTAAATTACGACAGCTTTGCCCGCTTATGGCAGATTCATGACCTAAAAACAGGGTCGGACTCCAATAAGCTGGGATTGCGTAATGGGCAAACCATCCTGAAAATTGACAATCAGGAATTAAAGAGCCTGAATCAAGATCAGGTGCAGGGTCTACTTTACGGATCGATTGGCAGCACCCTGCAAATACAGCCTGAAAACAGCAATAGCACCATAATTCTGGTTCGGAATAAAAAAGTTGAAACTGATATTGAACCTGTTTTATTACATAATCAGGTACTGGTACTCAAAATTCGGGTATTCCAGCAAGATACGGCCAATGAAATCAAACGTTTGATTGAAGAATACAGTTCAACCAAGTTAAAGGCAGTCGTGCTGGATTTACGCAATAACCCAGGTGGACTGCTTTCCGCAGCAGTTGAATCCGCAGACTTATTTTTGAATCAGGGACTCATTGTCACCACAAAAAGCCGTTCTGAGGGCGATCAGCAGTTTCAGGCGTTGCCCTCCAATGAGTTTCAAAATATGAAACTGGGGATTCTGATCAACCGTCGTTCCGCATCGGCGGCTGAAGTGTTTACCGCAGCCTTGAAAGAACATAAACGGGCATGGGTGATTGGGGAGAACAGTTATGGTAAAGGCGTGGTGCAAAAGCTTTTTCCACTTCCAAGCGGTGCAGCTTTACAAATGACGGTATCGCATTATTACACCCCAAATGGCAACATGATTGAGGGACAGGGGATTCAGCCAAACCAGACCTATCCCTTGCTACCAGAAATGAAAGAGGACAGTTATTTAGAGCATGTCACTGAACTGGTGCTGAAAAGTAAGCTTTAACATAGGGTCTGTTGACATTTCACAGATGCTTGCGACAGAGGACATTTTTTAGACGGTACAAGGCATGACTTACGAAATTTAGCTATCCTAAATAAGTAAGGCATAACGCAGTAGCGGCAAAAAATGTCCCTGTCCCGCAGGGTTATGGTTAAAACTTCCCTAAACTGCGTTATGAAACTTGACAAGGGGGTCGCCATTGCCTGCGTTTCATGCCTTGTTTATGTCGTTTTAGCCTATAACGCAATGCATGGCTGAAATGTCAACAGACCCTAATAAAGCCCCTTTTAAAGGGGCTTTATTTTTAGATCAGCGTATTACTCATCATCTTCAGTATCGAGTCCAAATTTTTTCAAACGATAGCGTAAAGAGCGGAACGTCATCCCCAGTTTCTTGGCTGCCAGGGTGCGGTTCCAGTGCGTGAGATTGAGTGCATTGAGCAGGATTTCTTTCTCAATATTCTCTAGATAACGTTCCAGCCCTTCAGGTGGAAGCTTTTTAGAACTCATTGCAGGGCTAGAGCTTTGATGAGTCTGCTCATGCTCTTCCTGTGTTGCAAATGGCATGCTGGCAGGAGTTGCAATTGAGCCGCGTAGCGGGGCTGTTTGCAAGTGTGCAAGATCGATGTTTTCATCATCACTGAGGGTGATGGCGCGTTCAATGATGTTGCGTAACTCACGCACATTGCCTGGGAAATATTGCTGTAACAGGAACTGTTCTGCACGAGACGACAGGGTTTTTGCAGGAAGTTCCCATTCCTGGCTAATTTTCTGGATAAAGTGATTGGCCAGCAGGAGAATGTCTTGGCCACGCTCACGCAAAGGTGGCAGCACGATATCCATGACGTGAATACGGAAAAATAGGTCCTGACGGAAACGGCCCTGTTGAACGAGAAGTTCAAGGTCCTGATGGCTGGCACTGATCACACGGAAATCCACATCAATTTCCTGATCTGAACCGACAGGGCGGATTTTCTTCTCCTGTACGGCACGCAGTAATTTGACCTGCATATTGAGTGGTAGCTCTGCGATCTCATCCAGAAACAGGCTGCCGCCGTGTGCCGAGAGAATTAAGCCCTGTTTGTCCTGTGCCGCACCTGTAAAACTGCCTTTCTTATGTCCGAATAATTCACTTTCCATCAATTCAGTTGGAATGGCACCGCAGTTAATCGCAATAAAAGGCCCTTCACTACGGTTACTTAGACGATGAACCAGATTGGCAACGACTTCCTTACCTGTTCCAGACTCACCTGTGATAAATACAGGTGCCTGAGAACGGGCAATTTTCTTGAGCGCGATACGTAATTGTTGAATCGGTGCCGAACGGCCAATCAGTAATTTATTTTCTAAAGCTGTTTCAGCCGCTTCCTGTTCAGGTTGCGGGCGATTTAACGCCTTTTGAATCAACTGGTCTAAATGTGTTTGATTGACAGGCTTACTGACAAAATCAAATGCGCCTGCTTTTAATGCCGCAATGGCAATATCCATATTGCCATAGGCTGTCAGTACCGCAATGGGTGTGTTGGGATAGTTCTGTGTTACGTGTTTGACTAAATCGAGACCGTTGCCATCTGGAAGGTTTAGGTCTGTTAAACAGGCATCGTACTGAAATTCAGTAAAGAACTTTTTTGCTTGCTCTACACGATAGGCAAGATGGGTTTTAATCCCCATTCGTGCAAGCGTCATTTGCATGAGGAGACATAAGTCTTCTTCATCGTCTACCAGCAAGACGAGTGGTTGTTTAGTTGCCATTTCCCCGAAAACCTAATCTAAATCAATGAATTTTTGAGCATTCAATCCTGAAACATGCTCCTTGTTGTCGCTCTACATAGGTGAGCTTTGCATGATTTGCCTCACAAAAGCTATGAGACAGGTACAATCCTAAACCAGTTCCTTTAATTTCGGTACTAAAAAATGGCTTGAATAGCTGAGAAATATCACGTTTTGCCACGCCTGTACCAAAATCAATGACATCAATATAGGTTCGTCCCTCTTTTAAATGCACCTGCACCTCAATATGTTCCGCATCTGCGGCATTATGTCTCAATGCATTGCGAATCAGGTTGATCATGACCTGCCTTAACTGTTTTTCATCAAACAGGATACTGGCTCGTTCAGGAAGATTGAGCTGAATCTGTTGTTTTGCATCAGCCAAATCTTCATTGAGTAGGCTACCAAAAAACTCATTCAGGTGAATGACCTGCGCCTCTGTCGGCTTGTTGCGTGCCATTTCCAGCGTATCCTGAATGATGCTGTCAATACGCTTGGCCTGTTTGCCAATCATGCGTGAAAGCATGTCCTGTTGATGCGCATCACTTTCCTTGAGCAGTTCATTGGCCTGTACAATTGCAGCCAACGGATTGCGAATTTCGTGAGCGATACTGGCTGAGAGCTGTCCTAAAGCCGCCAGTTTCAATTGCTGGACTTGCTGGTTAAGTTTCTGTGCATCTTTTAAAATCAATAAAATGAGAAATTGTTCAGGAACGACGAGGTGCTTAACCTTTACATTGACGGTATAAGGACTTTGCTGTGATTCAAAACTAAATTCTTCACCATCTTTCAGGTCACTGAGCCTGATCAGTTCGAACAGATCGGGCTGCCATTTGATCAGTGGAGTCTTTTCAGCGGAAACTGGAAAGTGAACACCCAACAGGGTATTGGCTGCTGGGTTGGTCAAGACAATATGGTTGCTTTCATCCAGCACCAGATAACCATCCTCGATCTGTTCGAGAATATAGCGGTTAATGTTCTGGAGTTGATGGATCTCGATAGATTGGTGGAAAGTTAAGGTTTCCAGAATTTTAAAGCGTTGCACCGCAATACGGCCAATCGCATGCACCACAAAAAATAGAAAGGCAAGGAGAGCGCTATTGCCGAGATGATTTAAATTATTGTAGTCAAAAAAGTTGCCAAGAAAACGCTGGTAAACCACCATAATTACCGCGAACAGCGTCACGATTAAGGATAACTGGGCATTAAGCAGAATAGCGGATGAAAAAATAATAATAACGTAGAGCAGGCTAAGCTGGAGGTTTGGCCCGCCTGCTGAAAATGTAATCAGGCTCAGGCAAATCACGTCAACAATAAAGACAAAGATCAACTGCTTGGTGACTTGCAGGGGAAGCAGTTTTAGTAAAAAAAGCTGGAAAATATTGATGCAGGTATAACACAGCAGTGTATAAAAATACAGAAAGGGGTATTGATAGTTGTTGCCCAGTTGTTCTGCGGTAAGCACATAAATCAGGATCAGGCTGACTGAAATAATCAGGCGATAACCACTATACCAAATCCCTAGTCGATAGATGGTCTGTGATACAGAGGAAGCAATTTGTCCCAACATAGGCGATGACTAATGATTAAGGTTTAATGAGTCCATATCGAATCGCAAGATGGGTGAGTTTGACATCGCTATCAATTCCCAGTTTCTCAAAAATACGATAACGATAGGTGTTTACGGTTTTTACGCTGACGAATAATTTATCTGCAATTTCCTGGGCACTGATACAGTTGACCACCATCATTGCCACCTGCATTTCACGTTCAGAAAGAGCATCAAATGGAGATTGCTGGGTGTCGGAAAGATAGGAACTGGCGAGTTGTTCGGCTATGTCGGCACTGAAATATTTACCGCCCTGCATCACTTTGTTAATGGCACGCACCATTTCTGCAATCGGCGCACCTTTGGTGATATAACCCTTTGCCCCAGCCTTAAGTAACAGGGATGGATAAGGCTCTTCTGCAAGGCCACTCACCGCGATCACCTTGGTGTCAGGTGCGGTCTGCAATAGCCGACGTGTGGTTTCAACCCCACCAATGCCAGGCATGTTTACATCCAGCAGCACCACCTGCGGATGTTTTTGCCGAACCAGCGCAATCGCTTCCTCTCCAGACTCAGCCTGCCCAACAACATCAACATCTGGATGGTCTTCCAGCATACGGCAAATGCCTGTGCGTACGAGCTCATGATCATCAACAACAAGAACAGTGATCAAGAAGACCTCCTTTTTTTCAGAAAAACTGGTTTTTTGTTACATAAAGCAAAATTAGCTTGCATTGAAACGACAAAATTAGCAATCCTATTCTCCGTTTCTAGCGAATAGTTGTACACAATTGTGTCTATAAAAGCTTTACCCGATTTGTTCAAATGTAAGGCATAATGATAGTAAGCGCAAATGTGCAGCGTCCTGAGTTGAGTATTGTGTCGTGAAAAATTCTAAAAAATCTGTCATGCATGTGTTGGGCATGTCTATCTTGTTGGCGTGGAGTTCAACAAGCTTTGCCGAGCTGGTGGTCAATAACAGTCCAGTTGCTTCGAGTACAAATGGTTCTGCGTCATTAAACTGGTCTGCGAATGATGCCAGCCAGTTAATGGAGGAAGATGAACCTTTAGAGATTAGTCCGCAAGGCTCGACCTCTGTGACGACAACTTTACGCAGTGGTGGTTCTGCAACCATTACATCGTCGGGCAGCCCTAAAAATACTGTACAAATTCGCGACACTTTTAGCAACAGCAGCAATTATAGTAGCCAGCCTTCAGTCAATGCCCGCGCTGCGCTGGTGATGGATGCGCAAACGGGTGAAGTGCTGTACAGCAAAAACAGCAATATGTCTGTGCCAATCGCTTCAATCACCAAACTGATGACAGCGGTGGTGACTGCTGACGCACGTTTAAATATGTCTGAAGAAATTACACTGGAATCCATTGATTTTGCAGGTGCGGGTGGCAAGAACTCTAGTTCAACCCTACGTGTTGGCGACACAATGAACCGTGCAGAAGCATTGTTGTTTGCCTTGATGAAGTCTGAAAATCCTGCGGCAGCCGCTTTGGCTCGTACCTATCCAGGTGGCCGTCCTGCCTTTATTGCAGCCATGAATGCCAAGGCAAAGCAATTAGGTATGAGCTCTACCCGTTATGCTGAATCAACAGGCTTGGACCCTCATAATGTTTCCTCAGCACGTGATTTAGGCATTCTAGTCAGTGCAGCTTCACAATATGGCTTGATTCGACAGTTCTCAACCACACCAACCTATGACTTCAATCTAGGCTATCGTGTGTTGAAGTCAAACAATACCAATGCCTTAGTGCGTAATGGTGGCTGGAACATTAACCTGTCAAAAACAGGTTATATCAATGAGGCGGGACGTTGTGTGGTGATGCACACCACAGTAAATTCCCGTCCAGCGGTTGTGGTGCTACTTGGTGCATCCAGCTCTCAGGCGCGTACCAATGATGCCACCAATCTATTAAACTGGGTTGCAACACTGCCAAAACGTATTTAATACTGCGTAGATCCGTTTTTAAAATAAAAACTCTTCATCAAGAAGAGTTTTTTTATGCCAAAATGAAGCGACATAATTTGTCTTGTATCAACCTATGATATTCGTTTTTAAAATAAAAATCGGTTAATGTTGAATCAAAATTAGAAGTGATGGCTTCTTATATGATTGTGAATCAACAACACTGGCTTTACAGTGCTTAAGTTTTACATCAGAAAAACAAACAATTGAGTGATAAATAAATTAGGGGAACAACATGAGCACCTATGTGATTCGTGAAAAATACTTTGGTTATAATGATGAGGTTTTTTATGCATCAGGTAACCGTATTCATAATGTTTTTGAGGATAAGGAGCAAGCTGAGGCGGCCTATAAGCAACTGGAAATCAATGGGGCACGTAATTTTGCGCTCTATGAGGTTGAATCATTGTTTGATGCAGATGAGACATTATTAAAAAAACTGGATGATTTCGTTTTTGCGCGTTGTGGCGAACATATTTATCAGGAGGGTGAAGTCTCTCGTGATACGCTGCCTGAAAGCTTAAGTGATGAGGATACTTTTGAATTTATTCAACTTGCAGATATGCAGAAATTTCAACTGGTTCAGTTTGAACATGCAGCCAGGTTTTATGCACTTTGGTCAGTCAAAAAACAGCAATGGGTGGAAGAGCATGATGAATTTTTTGCAAGTTTAGCTTATGCAGATCAACCTGAACAATTAAAGAGTCATGTCAGAATCATTTTTGCAGATTACGATTATGGTGATATTGAGCTGAAAGGTTCATTTGAAGATTTATCGGAACAACCTGTATTATTACAAGCCTTAATAAAAAATAATAAAGCGTTAAAATATAATAATAAAAGTCAAACGTTAATCATTCTGCAGGGTTGGGAGGAAGAGGGATTATATGCGGTTAATCCTTTGCTCAAACAGCCTTTATTTGAAATAAAAGAAATTGGTTTAGAGGAAATTCAAACGATTGAAAAAGAATTGGCCAAGCAGTATAGCTATGATGAAGATGACTGGGGAGCCGAAGAAGAGGGTGGAGGCTTTGATGCCGAAGCCCTTGAACTGATTCAAGAGTTGGTCGAAGAATTGGACTTAAGCGATGAACAGCGGGCTGAACTGTTTGAGGAAATGAAAAAAGAATCTTAACGCCTGAATATTAAAAAACCTGCCGTAGCAGGTTTTTTGATCGATCAATGATAGCTTACATATTTGAAAGAATCGAATCTTTCACTTGATCCATGGTGGCATCGATTGACAACATAACTGCATCAGCACATTGCTTGATTGCAGTATCAGGATCTTTAAGACCATTACCTGTTACGGTACATACAATCACAGAGCCCTCAGCAATTTTACCCGCCTTGATGTCACGGATAGCGCCACCAATTGAAGCTGCTGAAGCAGGTTCCACAAATACACCTTCATACATTGAAAGTAGGCGTTGTGCTTCCAGAATTTCAGCATCCTGTAACTCATCAAACCAACCTTTAGAATCACGTACCACTGCTTTAGCATGATTCCAGCTTTGTGGATTACCAATACGAATTGCTGTTGCAACAGTTTCTGGATTCTCTACAGGCGCACCACGTAAGAATGGCGCAGCACCAGAAGCTTGATAACCGACCATGGTTGGTAAGCTTTCTGGCTTAGGGCCAGTGAATTGATCGGTTGCAGCATCATAGATCACTTGTTCAAACTGGTCAGCAGGCTGGTTTGCAACCGCTTCAGTATAACCCATCCAGTGTGCCGTGATATTCCCTGCATTACCGACTGGCAAGCAGTGATAGTCAGGTGCACGACCTAAAGCTTCCACGATTTCATAGGCAATGGTTTTTTGACCTTGCAAACGGTACGGGTTGATTGAGTTTACAATCGTTACAGGGGCTTGGTCAGCCACTTCTTTGACCAGACGCATGCCGTCATCGAAGTTACCGCGAATTTGCATGGTGATCGCGCCGTACATCATTGCTTGTGCCATTTTACCCATGGCAATCTTGCCTTCTGGAATGAGGACAAATGCCTTGATGCCTGCACGGGCCGCATAAGCTGCCGCAGCAGCAGAGGTGTTGCCTGTAGATGCACAGATAATCGCTTTCGAGCCTTCCTCAACTGCTTTGGTCACCGCCATGGTCATACCGCGGTCTTTAAATGAACCTGTTGGGTTCAGACCTTCGTATTTGACATAGATTTCAACATTTTTGCCAATAATACGTGGAATGTTCTCTAGTTTGATCAGTGGAGTATTACCTTCACCCAAAGAGATTGCACGTGTAGTTGCAGACACAGGTAAACGGTCACGATAACGGTCTACAAGACCAGTATAACGATTGGCATTCGACATGATGGTGTTCCAATATGAGGTAGAGCGGGGAGAGGGAAGTCATTTTCCCTCAACCTGATTAACTATCGAGCGATTCTAAACGAATTCTGATGATTTCGCCATGAATTGTAGGTAATGCCTGAATTTGTGCAAGTGCTTCATCCATTTTGGACTCAAGCACTGGGTCAGTCAAAATCACAATTGGAATCAAATCCTTTAACCGTGATTGTTGCATGATGGCATCAATGCTAATCCCTGCACGGCTCAGAATGGTGGTGACATCGGCCAATACGCCTGTCTGGTCTTCGGCATTGAGGCGGATGTAGTATCCAGTGGTCATTTCCTCACGGCTGAGGATTGGCACATTGGTGAGTGCTTCAAATGCCAATTGTGGAATGGTCCCAGCACCATCTTCGGTATAGGAAATATCACGTACGATATCAATCACGTCGGCGACCACAGCGGAAGCGGTTGGACCTGCACCTGCACCTGCACCATAATATAAGGTTGGGCCGACTGCATGAGCCTGCACAAGAACGGCATTCTTAACGCCATTGACATTGGCAATCAGTTCTTCGGCTGGGATCAATGTTGGATGGACGCGTAACTCAATTCCATTGGCTGCACGGCGTGCAATACCCAGATGCTTGATGCGGAAACCAAGATCTTCTGCATATTTCACATCTTGCGCGGTAATCTTGCTGATGCCTTCGGTGTAGACTTTGTCAAACTGTAGCGGAATACCAAAAGCACAAGAGGCTAAAATGGTGAGTTTATGGGCCGCATCAATGCCTTCAACATCAAAGGTTGGGTCAGCTTCGGCATAGCCCAGTTCCTGAGCTTCCTTTAACACATCTTCAAAGGCACGGCCTTTTTCACGCATTTCTGTCAGGATAAAGTTGCCTGTACCATTGATGATCCCTGCCAGCCATTCAATATGGTTGGCTGCAAGACCTTCACGGATCACCTTGATAATTGGAATACCGCCTGCAACCGCCGCTTCATAGGCGATCTGTACGGCATTGTCTTCGGCCGCCTTAAACAGTTCATTGCCATGTTCAGCAAGCAAGGCCTTGTTTGCGGTAACCACCTGCTTGCCATGTTTAATGGCTTCCATGATGACTTCATAGGCAGGGTGAATGCCACCCATGACCTCAACCACAACATCCACATCAGGCTGACGTACGATGTGCATCAGGTCATCACTTTGTTGAATACCATCAAGATTTAAGTCTGGACGTGGACGGCGTGTACCCACATGGGTAATTTGAATTTCTCGACCAGTACGGCGTTTAATTTCAGCAGCATTTTCTTGTAATAATTTAAGGGCTCCACCACCAACAGTACCAAGACCGAGTATCGCCAGACGAACTGGTTTCACGTCACACTCCATTTTATTCAATCGTTTTAATGAAGCTTGATCATAGCTAAAAAACTGCGTAGACACTAGGGCCTGTTGCCACTTTATAAATGAATTGCGTTGTAAGCTAAAAATTCATCAGACGAGGCATGAAACGCAGGGAATGGTATTCCCTTGCCAAGTTTCATAACAAAGTATGAGGGATTTTTAGCTACAACCCTTCGGGACAGGGACATTTTTTGCCGCTACTGCGTTATGTTCTACTCATTTAGAATGCTAAATTTCGCAAAACATGCCTTGTATCGTCTAAAAAATGTCCTCTGTCGCAATCATGGATAAAGTGGCAACAGGCCCTCATTATTAAACTTTCCTTAAGCAATTCATGTCAGTTATAGGAACGTACAGAATCACCACTGTAATTGTTAGAATAATACACATGCGATTTAACGCTGTTTTAAGGATTGGCACCTTATTATTCAAATTATTTTTGTCATTTGAATAGCTGAAAAAATATGCAAATAACAGCCATTGTCCGAGGAACAAGCCAGCCAGAATTTTTAAAACAAGAAGTCCTTGCTGATATTTTTACTGAAACTGTCCAGCGTATTCCAGATCAGGTCGCCCTGATTGAGGCAACGCAACAGATCAGTTATGCCGAGCTATATCGTCAAGCTTCGAATATGGCGCAACATTTAATCCTGAATGGGGTTAAAGCAGGTGATATTGTTGGTTTATGGTTGCCAAGGGGAATCGAGCTTTTAACCTCACAATTGGCGATTTGCCTCAGCGGGGCGGCATGGTTGCCTTTCGATATGGACACACCCGCAGACCGTATGGCGGTTTGTCTGGAGGATGCCAATGCCGTTGGCATGATTACCAGCACGGAATGGTATGAACATCTTGAGGTGGTGCCACAGAGCAAATGGACGGCGACTGAGTTGCAGCGACCACAGCAACAGCAGGTGACTTTACCGAAAGCATCGCCAGATCAGCCTGCCTATATTATTTATACTTCGGGTTCTACAGGTAAACCGAAAGGCATTGTGATTACCCAGAAAAATATCTGCCATTTTCTGCGGAGTGAAAATAGCATCTTGGGGATTCAGCAACAGGATAAGGTTTATCAGGGTTTCTCTGTGGCCTTTGATATGTCCTTTGAGGAAATCTGGCTGTCCTATCTGGTGGGTGCAAGCTTGTGGATTGCACCTAAATCCTTGGTTAGTGATCCAGAGCGTTTGTGTAAAACCTTGCAGCAGGAAAATATTAGCGTTCTACATGCGGTACCAACCTTGTTGGCCTTGTTTCCTGAAGATGTGCCGAACCTACGGATTATTAATCTGGGTGGGGAAATGTGTCCTGACTCACTGGTAGAGCGCTGGGCCTTACCGCATCATCAAATGTTCAACACTTACGGCCCAACTGAAACCACTGTTTCGGCCAGTCTGGAACTGTTGCAACGGGGCAAGCCTGTGACCATTGGCAAGCCATTACCGAACTATGGCATGCTGGTGATTAATGAAGAACGGCAGTTATTGCCACAGGGCGAAACAGGCGAGTTATGTATTTTTGGCCCCAGCGTGGCACAGGGTTATTTGGGACGACCCGACTTAACTGCGGATAAATTTATTCAGAATCCGTGGGCGGAAAACCCTGACGAGGAAAGTTTATATCGAACGGGTGATCTGGCTCGGATTGATGAATTTGGGCAGGTGCATTGTCTGGGACGTGCCGATGACCAGATCAAGATTCGGGGTTTCCGTGTGGAACTGGGTGAAATTGAAGCGGCGCTGTGTGATCTGGATGGGATTGGCACGGCTGCGGTGATTTTACGTGCTGAAGATGGCATTGATCAGTTGATTGCCTTTATTGCCGTAGAAATTGACAGTAAACAGCCGATTGAAATTAAACAGCTTCGTGCCGCACTCAGTCAGCGTTTACCACCATATATGGTGCCGAATCGTTTTGAAATCATTGAGGATGTACCGCGCTTATTGTCTGGGAAAATTGACCGTAAGGCATTAAAAGCACGACCATTGATCAGTGTGGTGGATCGTAGTGAATCCGATCTACCGCAAAATGTGGCGGAAGAAGTGTTATTTGAAATTCTGAATCGCTTATTTCCCAATATGCCAATTAAGCTGGATGCCGATTTCTTTGATGATCTGGGTGGACATTCCTTATTGGCAGCCGTGTTGGTGTCTAATTTACGTCAGCATGAGGCTTATCAGCACCTCACCATACAAAACCTGTATCAAGCCCGAAAAGTCGGGGCGATTGCCAGTTTGATGCTGGATGTGCCGCAGCAAGCTCAAAATACTCAGCTTGGGCAGGATAATCCGCGTAACCAGACGTATAAGTGGCTGTGTGGTCTTGCCCAGTTGATCACTATTCCCACCCTGATCTCGATCAATATCTTACAGTGGCTGGCACCATTCTTTACCTATCATTATTTTACAGGCGGAGCGAGGGACAGTATTCCTTATGCCATTTTCCTGTCATTGCTGGTCTATGTCAGCGTGATCATTGCCAGTTTTGCCGTATCGATTGGGATAAAACGACTTTTGATGCTGGGAGTAAAAGCGGGGCGTTATCCACTTTGGGGCATGACCTATTTCCGTTGGTGGCTGGCAGATCGGATCGGCAGTATTTCACCTGTGTACCTGTTGTCAGGTTCAACTTTACTGAATCTATATTTGAAAGCTTTGGGCGCGAAGATTGGCCATGATGTCAATATCAGCTCGGTGCATATTCGGATGCCGTCTTTATTGACCATTGAAGATGGGGTGAGCATTGGCTCAAATGTCAATCTGGAAAATGCCAAAGTGGAACATGGGCATCTGGTGTTGGGTTCGATTACGCTTAAACAAGACAGTTATGTTGGTTCCTATGCAGTGTTGGAAGAAAACACGGTTCTGGAAGCCAAAGCCCATGTCAATGCCCTGACTGCCATCGAATACAATACCACTGTGCCCGTAGGTGAAATCTGGGATGGTACACCTGCCCGTAAAATTGGCCATGTCGATGAACTGACAAAAATGCCAGCCCGTCCTGCGTTGTCATTTGTCCGTAAGATACTGGAATATGGCTATTATGCAGTGAGTGCGCTGATCATTGCCTGTATTTTCTTTATTCCCATCTTTCCAAGCTTTATTCTGGTGGATTGGTTAGATGTGAATGTGTTTAACCTTGATCCGAATAACCATTTACAAATCGCCCTGTATTATTTCCTGTTGGCGATTCCAGCCAGTGCCATGATGATGGTGATGACAGCGGTGATTTCATCCATTGTTCGTAAAGTTGCCTTGCCTAACCTGAAAACAGGAACCTATCCTGTGCATGGTGGGGTGTATTATCGTAAATGGTTTGCCGCCCAGATTCTGGAAACCAGTTTGCAGACCCTGCATGGTTTATTTGCCACCGTTTATGCCCCGACATGGTTTCGGATGCTGGGTGCAAAAGTCGGTAAAAATACCGAAATCTCAACTGCAACAGGTGTGATTCCTGAAATGCTGAGTTTGGGCGATGAAAGCTTTATTGCCGATGCGGTGATGCTGGGCGATGAAGAGATCAAGGGCGGCTGGATGACCTTAAAATCCACTCAAATTGGTCACCGTAGCTTTGTGGGGAATAGTGCCTATATCGCAGATGGTACGGTACTGCCTGATAATGTGCTGATTGGGGTGCAATCCAAAACGCCTGACAATCGTGAAATGTATTCAGGGCAGACCTGGTTTGGTTCACCTGCCTTGTTACTGCCTGCACGGGAGGCAGCGCAACACTATCCAGATCATCTCACCTTTAAGCCAGGTATTGGACGTCGTTTGATGCGTGGTTTTATCGAGGGGTTGCGTATTGTACTGCCTGCTGCCTTGGCGATTGGGGTGGGCTATATGATTGTGTTGGAAATTATTGATGTGATTAACATCTATAATGTTTCGGTTGGCTTGTTGGCTCTGACTCTTGCTGGACTACTATATGGTGTTGGCTGCTTTATTATTGTGGCTTTACTCAAATGGATGCTGATTGGACGTTATCAACCTAAGTCTGCGCCAATGTGGACCATGTTTGTCTGGCTCAGTGAGGGTATTACCAGTTTATATGAATCGGTGGCGATTCCGAACTTCCTCAATTACTTGCGTGGCACACCGATGTTGCCTTTCTTCCTGCGTCTGTTGGGTGTGAAGATTGGTCGGGATGTGTATCTGGATACCGCAGATATTACCGAGTTTGATTGCGTCAAAATTGGTGATCGGGCTGAATTTAATAGTTTCTCTGGACCACAGACGCATTTATTTGAAGACCGTATCATGAAGATTGGTCAGGTGAATGTCGGAAATGATGTGGTGGTCAATGCGCGTGGCATCATTTTATACAATGCCAATGTGGATCATCATGCTGTGCTGGGACCACTGACACTGGTGATGAAAGGGGAAAATATTCCTGCAAAATCAGCATGGATTGGTTCGCCTGCGGTGCCGTGGAATTATCACTAACAGGCTGGATGTAAAAACACCATTCAAATGAATGGTGTTTTTTTATGGATTATTTATCCAGACGTTTGACGATTTCCTCTGGGGTCATATAACCGCCCAGATATTCACCCTCAACATTGTAAATTGCTGGGGTGCCATTTACGCCCATGTTGAGACCCAGTTGATATTGGTCACGTACTGGGTTTTTACATTCTCCAGCGAGGACAGGTAAACCCTGAACGGCTTGATCAAAGGCGGCCTTACGGTCTTCACTACACCAGATCGCGGTCATGGTTGGCATAAACTGTTCGCCGCGTGGCCATGCGATATAACGCACTTCAATACCTTTGGCCGTAATCTCTGCAAGATGTTCATGCAGTTTGTGGCAGTATGGGCAGCTTGAATCGGTAAACACATAAATCACATGCTTAGCTTTACCGCCCTGTGCTGGATAAACAATCAGGTCTTCTGTTTTAAGGGCGGCCAAGTGTTTTTTATTCTCGGTGGCCTGCAATGCCTCACTGACATTGTGCAACTGCTTGTCGCCTAAACGAATCACATCGCCCTGAATAATATATTGCCCGTCAGCCGTGGCATAGACCGAACCCATACCTTCCAGACTCACCCAATATAAGTTGGGTACTTCGGTTTTTTTCACCGCCAAAATTTTGGCATTGATATTGGCGGTTTTAAAATGCTTTTCCAGGGTTGAAACCAGACGTTGCTGGGCATTGCGTTCATTTAAGGTTGATGCTTCACCTGTTGCAGGTGCACTCGCTGTCAGGGCATCTTGTTTTTGTGCTGAGTTTTCTTTTGAGCAAGCACTTACTAATAATGTCGATGCTAATGTACATGCAAGTACAAGCTTGGAACGGGTAAACAACATAAAGAACCTTTTTTGTTCATATTCATATATTCAGGGGCTTAGCATAACAAAAAAATGCTAGGACTTCGTTAAATCTTGCTGATGCATTGTGAACGAAATCAAATTTTATCCCAATCTTGGACAAGTGGTGGTTTTATCCCCGTGGATGGTATTTACCATGCAACTCCTGCATACGGTGTTGAGCAACATGGGTATAAATCTGGGTGGTGGAGAGGTCACTATGCCCCAGTAGCATTTGCACCACACGTAAATCCGCGCCGTGATTGAGAAGGTGGGTGGCAAAGGCATGGCGTAGGGTATGCGGTGATAGCTCAGCCTGAATATTGGCCTGTAGCGCATAGCGTTTAATCGCGTACCAAAAGTTCTGGCGGCTCATGATGCCACCGTGCTGGGTGAGAAACAGATAATCGGTACTGCTCTTGTAGAGCTGCGGACGTGATTCAACCAGATATTTCTCAATCCAGTCACAGGCATATTGTCCGAGTGGAACAAGACGCTCTTTATTGCCTTTGCCTGTGATGCGTAAAAAGCCCTGCTTTAAATTGATCAGTTCCATGCGTAAATTGAGCAACTCTGATACACGTAAACCGCAGGCATACAGCACTTCCAGCATGGCACGGTCACGTAGGCCTAGGGCGGTGTCAGTGTCAGGCGCATTGATCAGCGCCTCAACATCCTGTTCTGATAAATCCTTTGGCAATGCCCGACCAATTTTAGGGGATTGATGGGTGGCAACAGGGTTGTCATCCCTTATTTTCTGTTCCCTTAAAAACTTATAGAACTGTCTCAGGGCCGATAGGCAACGCGCAATTGAACGGGGACTTTTACCTGCCTTGGTCAGCGCAATCAGCACATCGGCAATGTCATCACTCGACCATTGTGGTAATGAAACCGATGTGTGTAATTCGTTGCACTGAATCAGGTCAGAGAGATAGGCGTTACGGGTATGGGGGCTTACTGTTTGTGCCACCAGATAATCACGGAAACCCTGTAAAAAACTCAGGTGTTCTGGAATGGTGACCGCAGCGGGAATACGAGGTTTTTTATTTAACATAACAGCTAGTGTCCTTGATTCATCTGCACTGTAAAAGAAAAATTTTGTGTTGTCGATCTGTGACAAAGCTAAACGCCATTGATATTGTTTTTGGTAATTATTCTCATTTATCTGTATACTAGAACAAAAGAGTTAAGGGTTAGAAGCGGTGCGATTGTCAGCATTAAAAGTCAAGCAAACGGCGGTAATCACCAAGGTGAATCGCCTGGTCGATGAGACTGGACAACCAGATCTTGTAGCGGTGCGTTTAGAGAGTTTGGGCTTTGTGCCAGGCACTCAGGTGCAGGTGATTACCAAAGGTGTTTTTGGTGGCGATCCGATTCTAATCCAGATTGGTTTTACCCGTTTTGCATTACGCAAGCTTGAAGCCGAGAAAATTGAAATTCAACTTGAAGGAGTACCTGCATGAGTGATGCGTTACGTGTTGCCCTTGTGGGGAATCCAAACTGTGGTAAAACCTCTTTATTCAACCACCTGACAGGAACCCGCCAAAAGGTTGCCAACTATGCAGGGGTAACGGTAGAGCGTAAGGTCGGGCATTTCCAGTTGCCATCGGGGCGTAATGTTCGTGTACTGGATTTGCCAGGAACTTACAGTTTACAGGCCACCAGTCCAGATGAGGAAATCACCCGTGATGTCTGTCAGGGCAAGATCGCGGAAGAGGGGCAGCAGAATGCCTTTTTATGCGTGGTGGATGCAACCAACTTAAAGTTGCATTTGGGCTTGGTGCTGGAAATCATTGAATTGGGCCGACCAATACTGGTGGTGTTGAACATGATGGATGAGGCGCGTCGCCGTGGCATCCAGATCAATACCCAGAAATTGTCAGAACGTTTGGGCGTGCCCGTGGTCGAGACTGTTGCAGTCCGTAACACAGGCATTGAAAACCTGCTACATGCGCTTGACCAGGAGAAATACACGGTTCCACAAACAGAGCTCAGTGGTTTAAAAGGTGGACATCATCAGAAAATTGAAACGATTTTCAGGGATGTGGTGAATTTCGTTGATCAGGAAGATAAGCGCACAGATTTTCTTGATAAGATTTTCCTGCATCCAGTGCTGGGCTTGATTAGTTTGGCTGTGATGATGTTTATCGTCTTTCAGGCGGTCTTTGCCTGGGCTGCACCATTCATGGATGGGATTGAAAGCCTGTTTGGCTGGCTTGGAGAAACCCTGGGACAACACATTTCCCAGCCATTGCTGCAAAGTCTGGTCGTGGATGGCATTATCGCTGGGGCAGGCGGTGTGGTGGTGTTCCTGCCACAAATCCTGATCTTATTCTTCTTTATTCTGGTACTGGAAGAATCAGGTTACTTGCCACGGGCAGCGTTCCTGTTAGATAAGTTGATGTTCAAGGCTGGTCTGAGTGGGCGCGCCTTTATTCCATTGCTTTCAAGCTTTGCCTGTGCCGTACCTGGGATTATGGCAACACGCAGTATCAGTGATCCACGTGATCGTTTTACCACGATTATGGTGGCACCACTGATGACCTGCTCAGCACGGTTACCTGTGTATGCCTTGCTGATTGCGGCCTTTATTCCAGAGCAAACTGTGTGGGGCATTTTTAACCTGCAAGGTCTGGTGTTGTTTGGCCTGTATATGTCAGGTATTGTCAGCGCACTTTGTGTTTCCATCGTGATGAAATTCCTGCAAAAGGACAAATCACAACATGCCTTGCTGCTTGAGTTGCCAAGTTACCGTATTCCAGACCTGAAAAGTGTCGGGATTGGACTGCTGGATCGCGGCAAAATCTTTATGAAACGTGTCGGTGGCATTATCTTTGCCCTGTCGATTTTGCTGTGGTTCCTGTGTACTTTTCCGCAGGCACCAGAGGGTGCAACCCAACCTGCAATTGACTACAGTTTTGCGGGGATGCTGGGGCATGTGATCCAGCCAATTTTTGCCCCGATTGGCTTTAACTGGCAAATCTGTATCGCCCTGATTCCAGCGATGGCGGCCCGTGAAGTGGTGGTGGCTGCACTGGGTACCGTCTATGCACTGTCTGGTGCGGATGATGATGCAGTGGCACAAGGCTTGGCACACCTGATCAGTGCTGATGGTTCTGGTTGGTCATTGGCAACAGGTTTGTCTTTGCTGGTGTGGTTTATCTATGCGCCGCATTGTCTGGCAACATTGGCAACCGTACGCCGTGAAACAGGTTCATGGAAGCATGTGGCGGTGATGACCGCTTATCTGTTTGGATTGGCCTATTTAATGTCTTTCTTTACCTACCAAATTGCATCACGCATTTGGGGGTAGGAAATCCCATCTGACCTCCCTTTAACAAAGGGAGGGAGTCATTGGAGAGATGCTTATGTTTGAGTACTTGATTGTTGCTGTATTGGTGCTGTGGAGTGCTGTGGTGGTATTTAAGAAAGTATTTCCTCAAACAGCAAATGCAGCATTTCTGGCTTTATCCAACCTGTGCCAGCGTTTGGGCTGGCAGCGTCTGGCCACATGGTTAAAACCTAAAATGGTGGTGGGTTGTGCTGGAGGCTGTGGTTGCTCAACAGACGCGAATGAACCACAAAATAAAAAAGAAACGGTTCAGGCGGTAAAATGGCGTTAAGTTAATACACTCACTTGTTTGAGCCTGTTGGTATTCTGGAAATGTAAACAGGCTCAGTTGCTATATTTTTTAAAGACCTGTATAAGAATAAAAATGTTTGTTTTGCACATTTTAAACAAGAAATTTAACTAAAATTTAGTATCCAACATATAAAAGGATAACAATCATGCAAGTTCCATTTGACTTTAATAGCGCCGCATTGCTGGCATTTATTACCGCGTTGATCTGGAAAGTATTGGGTGCATTGGCACTCTGGATCATTGGGCGGTGGCTCATTAATTTTGCAATTAACCAACTGCGTAAACTGTCTGTGCATCGAAATCTGGATGCAACCTTGACCCGCTATGGTTTATCCATCTTAAATATTACCCTGAATATTCTGCTGGTTATTGGGATTCTGGGTTATTTTGGTATCCAAACCACAACGTTTGCAGCCCTGTTTGCAGCTACAGGCGTGGCGATCGGTTTGGCATGGTCTGGACTGCTGGCAAATCTGGCTGCTGGCGTATTTCTGATTATCTTACGGCCATTTAAGGTAGGGGATTTTATTCAGGCGGGTGGTGAAATAGGTACTGTCACTGAAATTGGATTATTTGCTACGACTATAAATACTATGGATAATATCCAGACGATTGTAGGCAATAATAAAATCTTATCGGACAATATCCAGAATTTCTCCCATAATGCCTATCGCCGTGTTGAGTTGCAGGCACAACTTTCTGCAAGTACTGACCCTAAACAGGCAGCCATTTTGTTAAAAGAAGCCATTGCCAAAATTCCTAATGTTCTGGTTGAGCCCGCGGTGGATGTGGAGGTGCTGGAGCTGAATTTAATTGGGACAATTATTGCGGTACGCCCATACACCCATAATGACCATTATTGGCAAGTGTATTTTGATACCAACTATGTCATTCAGGATGTTCTTGGTAAGGCTGGATTTATTGCCCCTGCCCCGACACAAAATATTGTCGTGCAACAGCCACTTAATCCATAATATTAAATGTGAATAGAGTCTTACTGTCATTTATGATAAGGCTCTAAATTTTTATCATGCTCTCAATGCAAAAGTATGATATTTAACAATGATGTTGTTCTTGGGTAGGGCTGAGCCTTAATCCTTTAGAGAATATAGGGAATTATAAAAGAATATATGAACCAGATTGAAGCCACTGAAGAAACATCATTAAGCCTTAAGCATAAAATTATTCTGGCTGGATTTATGGTCTTGGCCACCATTATCTTTCTATTGGGACTAGGGGGGGAGGGTACACCTTATCGGGCTGGAATAAACTGGATCGGTTCTATCTTATGTTTCATCTATTTATGGTTTCGTCCTGAGGTGATTGAGCTAAAAATAAAGGGAATCAAACCCAGGAAAATTGACTGGCTGATGTATCTGGCATTGGGGTTATGGTTGATTGCGGTCTTTATTCCATTTTGATCTGTATATCCAGTCTGGCTTTTACGCACTGACACAAAAAAGCCTGAATAAAACCAAAACTGAAAAAGCATTTAAAACAGTAAAGTGCTAACATTTTTGCCATTCTGTGAACTGCAAAAATGGAACGAAAATGTTAATACAGCGTGGTGGATTAAAAGTCGTGGCAGGCCTGGGGATTTCAGGTGTGTCGGCGGTTAACTTTTTACATGAACAAGGCTACCAGGTTGCAGTGACGGATTCTCGGGAAACTCCCCCTGGACATGACCAGATTCCCGCTGGAGTGAAAACCAGCTTTGGGAAACTCGATTTAGAACTTTTACAACAAGCAGAAGAAATTATCCTAAGTCCAGGTCTTGCGCCGCAGCTACCTGAAATCCAGCAGGCCATTGAGCAGGGTATTGCTGTTGTGGGCGATATCCAGCTGTTACGTCGCGCAACAGAAGTTCCAATTATTGCAATTACAGGCTCAAATGCAAAAAGTACCGTGACCACACTGGTTGGCTTGATGGCGCAGGATGCAGGCAAAAAAGTGGCTGTGGGTGGTAACCTTGGCCGTCCAGCACTGGATTTATTGAAAGACCAACCTGAGTTGATTGTCCTGGAACTGTCCAGCTTTCAGCTAGAAACAACCTCACACCTGAATGCTGAAGTGGCTGTGGTGTTGAACATGAGTGAAGATCATCTGGACCGTCATGGCAATATGCTGGGTTACCACAAGGCCAAGCACCGTATTTTTCAGGGTGTGAAAAAAGTGGTGTATAACCGTGATGACAACTTAAGCCGTCCGCTGGTTCCAGATGTCACGCCAATGCAAAGCTTTGGTCTCAATGCGCCTGACCTGAATCAGTATGGTGTGTTGCGAGATGCAGATGGCAGCATGTGGTTGGCGCGTGGACGTGAACGGTTGCTTAAAACTTCCGAAATGTATATTCAGGGAATGCACAACGTTGCCAATGCACTGGCCTGTCTGGCATTGGGTGAGGCGGTTGGCTTGCCGATGCAATCCATGCTTGAAACCCTAAAAACCTTTAAGGGACTGGAACATCGTTGCGAATACGTCAAAACAGTTGATGGGGTACGCTATTACAACGATTCCAAGGGAACCAATGTCGGTGCGACACTGGCTGCGATTGATGGTCTGGGGGCTGCGATTGAGGTTAAGAAAGGCAAGCTGGCACTGATTCTTGGTGGGCAGGGCAAGGGACAGGATTTCAAGCCGTTACGCGATGCAATTCAGAAATATGTCAAGAGCGTGATTCTCATCGGTGAGGATGTGGCAGTGATTGAACAGGCCATTCAGGGAACCACCATCATCCAGCATGCCAATAGCCTAAAGCAGGCAGTGGAATTGGCCCAGCAGGCAACACAGGCGGAGGATGTGGTTTTACTCTCGCCAGCATGCGCCAGTTTTGATATGTTTAAAAGCTATAATGATCGTGGACACCAGTTCGTGGCATGTGTAAATGCCTTGAATGAAAATAAAAACTAGGGATAGCGTTATGGCTGATTTAGCCCAAAATACCACACAAAAAATTGCACAGCTATTGAGTCGTTTGCCCAAGTTTCCAGCTGAAATGACGGCGCGCAATATCCTGATTTTCTGTGTGATTTCCTTGCTGTGTTTCGGTTCAGTGATGGTGGCGTCGGCCTCGATGCCCTATGCGGAATATATACATGAGAATCCATTCTACTTCCTCATCCGTCACGGCATCTCAATTGTGGTTGCGGCGGTGGTGGCATTTTTAACCTATCGGGTCTCCCTGAATCTGTGGTTTAAAAATGCGTTCCCATTATGGTTAATTACCATTGTATTGCTGCTCGCTGTACTGGTTGTGGGTTCTGAAGTGAATGGGGCACACCGCTGGATTAAGGTGGGTGGCTTTACCTTGCAGCCGACAGAGATTGCCAAGATCGTGATGGCAATTTTTACCGCTGACTATGTGGTTCGCCGTGCCAAAGAGGTGCGAACGCACTGGAAAGGTTTGCTGCGCCTGAGTGGTGTCATGGCGCTAACTGTTGGCTTCATTGTGGCTGAACCTGACTTGGGGGCCACTGTCGTGATTGTCTTGATGATGGTGGGTGTATTTTTTCTGGCAGGTGCGCCAGCAACACAGTTCCTGATTATGCTGGGGGCAATTGTTGCGGGTGTGACGGCCCTGATCCTGTTTGAGCCTTTCCGTTTTCAGCGCCTGATTTCATTTACCAATCCCTGGGCTGATCCATTGGGCGTTGGCTACCAGCTTTCCAATGCGTTGATGGCATTTGGACGTGGTGAATGGTTTGGCACGGGATTGGGACACAGTGTCCAAAAGCTGTCCTATCTTCCAGAAGCACATACCGACTTTATGTTGGCAGTTCTGGGTGAGGAGTTTGGTTTTGTTGGCGTGACCATTGTGATGGTGCTGTCATTTACCATGCTGGCATGCTGTATTCGTATCGGCCACCGTGCATTGCAACACAACTACCTGCGTGCAGGCTATTTGGCCTATGGCATCAGCATTATTTTCCTGCTACAGATTTTGGTGAATGCGGGCATGAATATGGGTCTGATGCCAACCAAGGGTTTGACACTGCCATTCATTAGTTATGGTGGTACGTCATTGATGATGTGTGCAGCTATGATCAGTTTGATTCTGAAAATTGATGCATCAACGCAAGAGTTAAACCCAGTAAAAGAAGAATCAAACTTCTAGTCAATCAAGCTTAAAAGTTTTACAGAAGCCCTTTGCCATGCCTAGGGCTTTTTATTGCCTATAGGTATATTCCAGCCAAATGAATGCCTTTTGGAATTAAAGCAATATTCCATTGTTGCACCGCCTGTCTGAGCATGATTCGGGGCTGGTCAAGTTCAACATCAGGCTGACCTAGCGCTAAAATCGCCTGCTGTAGCAGTTCTGGAGCTTTGGAGGTATCTAATGCCTGTGCCATATTCTGCTTTGACAGTTTTTGTCCCTGATCATTCATGGCGAGGGGTAAATGCATATAGCTTAAAATTGGATAATTTAACAGGGAACCCAGCCAGATTTGTCGTGCTGTGTTATCCAGTAGGTCTGCGCCACGCACCACATGGGTAATCCCCTGTAAATAGTCATCGACTACGACAGCCAATTGGTAGCTGATAATGCCATCTCGGCGTTTTAGGACAAAATCGCCGAGATCATGTTGCAAGTTTGAGCATTGTTGTCCCTGTAAGCGGTCATCAAAACAAATGAGCTGATCAGCGACCTTTAGACGAATCGCCTGCTGGTTGAAATCAAGATGCAGGTCACGACAAGTACCTGCATAGATATGATTGGAACCCAACATTTTACGTGTGCATTGGCAGGCATAAACCGCCTGGATTTGTTTAAGCTGTTCAAGCACCTGTTCATAAAGGTCTAAACGATCTTTTTGAAAAATGATTTCGGCATCAGGTTCAAACTGAAATGCATCAATACAGGATAGAATGTGGGCTTCACTATGGGGATAAATGCGTGGAATGTCGGTATCTTCAATGCGAACCAGCCATTTGCCATGATTGGCCTTGGCATCACAATAGCTTGCGACTGCGGTAAGCAGGGACCCAAAGTGCAGTGGACCTGTGGGAGAGGGGGCAAAACGTCCGATGTAAGACATGAGGGAAAGGATGTTGTGGTGGATGTAAAGGAAGCTGTCAGATTCTTGACCTCACCCTAACCCTCTCCTAAAAGGAGAGGGAGCACCACGAATCATATAAGTTGATTGGATTCGTGGAAGTCCCCCCTTTTCAAAGGGGGAATTAGGGGGATTAACCGTTGTTTTGCTTTTCTTTGATTTCTGCCAAAGTTTTGCAATCGATACAGAGCGTTGCCGTTGGACGTGCTTCCAGGCGACGCAGGCCAATCTCGATACCACAGGTTTCACAGAAACCATAGTCTTCGTTCTGGATCGCCTCAATCGACTGTTCGATTTTACGAATCAATTTACGCTCACGGTCACGGGTACGCAACTCAATCGCAAACTCCTCTTCCTGTGTTGCTCGGTCATTGACATCAGGCAGTGCGCTTGATTCATCCTGCATGGTGTTCAGGGTACGGTCAACTTCAGACATTAACTCGGCTTTCCATGCATTTAAAATCTGGCGGAAATGCTCAAGCTGCCCTTCAGACATATATTCTTCGTTTTTCTTTGGCTGATAAGGTGCGATACCAAACAAGCTTGCAGTGGTTCCACTTTCCGTAGACTTGGGCTTGGTTTTACGCACACGTTTTGCAGGCGCTTTTTGATCGTCAATCACTTCTGTCTGTTCTTCCAGGACTTGATTTTGGTTGTCATTCGCCATATAGGGCATTCCTCATCATACACGTACTATCTATACGCAAAAAATATGGTGATATGCAAGTGTTTTTATACAAACCGAAGATGGTTTTTTCCATCAGGGGCCGTCATCATATAGAGTTTTTAGACAAGATGGTAGTCATTCCTGTCTAGATTTCGTGAGAAATCGTGGATGTGATGTGTAATCAAAAATTTAATCATATCCCAAAACTTCTGAGCTACTCATCCGTTGTGAGCTTGTAAGCCGATAGACCTGTGTTTCCAGTTCTCCATTGGCCTTAAGGCAGATATAACGGTAACCAGGATGTTCCTCATCCAGGGCAAACTTGTCGCTTTTTGGCTTGAATTGAATACAGGTGGAGGGAGTTGATAAAAAATCGACACCCTGCCAGCTATGAATGGAATCCTGATGCACATGACCGCAGACAATCGCCTTTACATTGGAAAAGGGCTGGATGGCGTCCAGCAGGTCAGAAGAATTCTTTAATTTATGCTGGTCAATCCAGGCCGACTGCATTGCAAAGGGATGGTGATGACAGGCAATGACCACATAGCGGTCTTTTAGCTGTTCCAATAGTTTGCTCAACTGCTCTAACTGACCATCCGCGATTTTTCCATCAATACGTTGTGGCTGTGCACTGTTCAATAAAATGATGCACCATTTGCCAAGCTCAACCACTGTTGCCTGTGTCTGGTCGCTTTCATGGAAAGGGAAATGAGCGACATCATCATGATTACCTGGGGTGTGGAAGAAAGGAATACCCAGACTCTGCATATGTTGCAGGTAGCGATTGTAGGTCACTGGTGTCGGATTCTGGGCCAGATCACCTGTATGCACAATCAGGTCAATATGGGGGTGCTGTTGGCGCATCAAGTCGATTACTGCATGAAAGCTTTGCTCGGGATGCATCCCGACAAACTCCAGATGCGGATACTCCAGTAAATGGGTATCAGTAATCTGTATCATCACAAAATCATTTTGCGATAACGCTGAGACCTGGAAAGTCACCGTCTGTAGCCCCTCAGATTCTTATCGTTGTTGTAAGTGTTGAGCCAGCCACTGCAATGCCATAATCACAGGTGCATTTCTCAAACGCCCATTCTTAAGTAAAGTGCCTAGTTCTGAATAGTCAAATAAATGAAGCTGGATGTTCTCCCCTTCATCTGGCATCCCAAAGATGCCCCCCATTTTTGGTAATTCTACTTCTGCCGCATACAAGTGAAAAAATTCAGAGCATGCCCCCGCAGAGGGGTAAAAACTAAATAAATGCTGTAGCTGTTGAACCTCGCAACCCGATTCTTCCAGGCTTTCCCGACGGATACAGTCTTCTGGTGCTTCATCTCCATCCAGCACGCCTGCAATGATTTCAAGCTGCCATGCCGAGTCGGTATCATTCAATGCACCGACCCGAAACTGCTCAATCAGTGCAAAGCGTTGTTGTTGGTCATTATAAAGCAAGACACCAGCGGCTTCTGGACGATGGATCAGCTCACGCTGAATCACGGATGAGTAGTCTGGCTGATTAAACAGTCGGTGCCGAAAGCTCACTTTCTCAACTTGAATGAATCCCCGAAAGATCGGCTCTCGGGATTCTATCGTTACGTCTGATGCTGAATAGCTGGCGTGGTCAAGAATATTCATCTTCAATCAGGATGAGATTGTACATATCTCATCCTAACCGAGAATGATTCGCGGGAAAATCTTTTTTTAGTCGATTCACACCTTGTGGTACAATTTTTGACCATGTTCCTGATAAGCGGTTTTCATGGCACTGAGACCTGCTTCAACATCTTTTTCCGCATCATTTGACTGATTGGCATTGTGTTGATTTTGCGCATAATCTCGCACATTCTGGGTGATCTTCATGGAGCAGAATTTTGGTCCGCACATGGAGCAGAAATGGGCTGATTTATGCGCCTCTTTTGGCAGGGTTTCATCATGCATGCTGCGTGCCGTATCTGGGTCCAGACTCAGGTTAAACTGGTCATCCCAACGGAACTCAAAACGTGCCTTGGACAGGGCGTTGTCACGCACCTGTGCGCCTGGATGGCCCTTTGCCAGGTCCGCCGCATGCGCCGCAATCTTGTAGGTGATAATCCCATCCTTGACATCTTTCTTGTTGGGTAGACCCAAGTGCTCTTTTGGGGTGACATAACAGAGCATGGCTGTGCCATACCAGCCAATCATCGCGGCACCAATCGCCGAGGTGATATGGTCATAGCCTGGTGCAATGTCAGTCGTTAATGGCCCCAGTGTATAGAATGGCGCTTCCTTACACACTTCCAGTTGCAGGTCCATATTCTCCTTGATCATATGCATTGGCACATGACCAGGACCCTCAATCATCACCTGTACATCATGTTCCCAGGCGCGGTGTGTCAGTTCACCTAAAGTTTTGAGTTCGCTGAACTGCGCTTCGTCATTGGCATCCTGAATACAGCCAGGACGCAAGCCATCACCCAAGCTAAATGACACGTCATAGGCTTTCATGATTTCACAGATTTCATCAAAATGGGTGTAGAGGAAATTTTCCTTATGATGAGCCAGGCACCATTGCGCCATAATTGAACCACCACGCGACACGATGCCTGTCAGACGATTGGCGGTCATTGGCACGTAGCGTAGTAGTACACCTGCATGAATGGTGAAGTAATCCACGCCTTGCTCGGCCTGTTCAATCAAGGTGTCCTTAAAGATTTCCCATGTGAGGTCTTCGGCCACACCATCGACTTTTTCCAAAGCCTGATAGATGGGTACTGTGCCGATTGGAACAGGTGAGTTGCGGATAATCCATTCACGGGTCTCATGGATGTTTTTCCCTGTCGATAGGTCCATGATGGTGTCGGCACCCCAACGGGTTGCCCAGGTCATTTTTGCCACTTCTTCATCAATGGATGAACCGAGTGCAGAGTTACCGATATTGGCATTGATTTTTACCAGAAAATTACGACCAATAATCATCGGTTCACATTCTGGATGATTAATGTTGGCAGGGATAATGGCACGGCCCGCAGCCACTTCCTGACGGACAAACTCAGGGGTGATTTCCCTTAAATTTTGTGCACCGAAGTTTTGCCCTACGTGTTGACGCATATCCACATCATTACGCTGGCGCTGGTTTTCACGAATGGCAATATATTCCATTTCAGGGGTAATCATGCCTTGCTTGGCATAATGCATTTGCGTCACGTTTTTGCCCGCTTGGGCACGGCGTGGATTCTGAATGTGGGCAAAACGAATGTCAGCGGTACGGATATCTTTTAAGCGGGCTTGTCCAAACTCGGAACTGAGGCCTGCAAGCACATCGGTATCGTTACGTTCTTCAATCCATGTTTGGCGAACTGAGGGTAAGCCTTGATTTAAGTCAATCCGTATGTTTGGATCGGTGTAAACGCCCGAAGTGTCATAAACCATCACAGGTGGGTTGTGCTCACCACCCAAACCTGTTGGGGTGTCAGTGAGGCTGATTTCACGGAATGGAACCTGAATGTCGGGGCGGGAACCCTCGACGTAAACTTTTTTGGAGGCAGGTAGAATACGGGTTAAATCTTTAGCATCCTGCTCATGTTGGGCAGAAATGTCAGCAGGGGAAAGATTCGTTAACTGGTTCATGGCATGATCCTTATTGAAAGCATTAACGAATCAAGCACGACCAAAAACGCTGGCGAATTTATCCTGGAAAATGGATAAAACGGGGCTGGGTTTTTGCTGGGCTTGATTCCTACGCAGGTGTTAACCTGATCAGGTTCAACGGTACTTGTCCTTAAATCCTTGTGATAAAAAATAGGGTTAAGACAATCTCAGCAGTTCCTTAACTGCGCTCCGTCAAGCTAGGGCTAGACTACCAGATTTTTGGCTTTTTGTTGTATCAATTCACACCATTCTACAATGCGCATGTTATTGTCATAAAACTTTCATGATTGCTGTGTTTTAATCACCCATCATTTTCCATGTGTCTAGTGGAGGCATACTGTGAGTCCAAGTAATCCTGTGTTAAGTCACCATATTTCTTCACAATTTAATGAAGACTTACAAGCTGTGCATACCAAGTTTATGACCATGGGCGGTTTGGTCGAGCAACAGGTTGCCAATGCAATTCATGCCTTGCTGGATACCGACGCAAACCTGGCGATTGATGTTCAGTTCAAGGACAATACCGTCAATCAGCTTGAACGAGATATTGATGAGGGCTTAACCCTGATTCTGGCACGCCGTCATCCAGCAGCGATTGACCTGCGTATGGTGATTGCCATGAGTAAGGCCAACACCGACCTTGAGCGTATTGGTGATGAAGCGGCGAAAATTGCGCGTATTGCCCAAAACCTGTGTGAGGAGGGAGAGTCACCACGTGGTTACATGGAAACACGCCATATTGGCAATCAGGTCCGCGTGATGATCCATGATGCACTGGATGCATTTGCCCGTCTGGATGTGGATCAGGCCTTAAAGGTGGTCATGGCGGATGTGGATATTGACCGTGAATACCAGTCGGCAACACGTACCCTGATGACTTACATGATTGAAGACCCGCGTCATATTTCCCGTGTCATTAATGTGATGTGGGTGCTGCGTTCTTTAGAGCGAATTGGTGATCATGCGCGTAACATTTCCGAGCAGGTGATTTATATGGCTAAGGGAATGGATGTGCGCCACACCAGCATTGAAGAAATTGAACAGAAAGTAAATCAAAAATAATTTCAGGAATTAATATTAACCACTGAATCTGAATGATCAGTGGTTTTTTATTGGAAAAAATCCAGATAAAAAAATCCCAGACTTCGGGGGAAAAGTCTGGGAGAGAAATATCATGCGTTCTGAGATATCAATGTATCTCTTTATCTTTCTTAGACTCACTATAAGTATATTCCCCTCAAGTGTCATGTAGACAACTGTGTATACTATGTAAGGCTTTATTACTTGTGTAAATGTCACGTAAAAAGAGAGCTGAAAATCAGCTCTCTTTGGTGCGTTCTTGCCTAGTGATAATCGTTGCTTTCCTGTTTAACTCGAAGCATAGCTTCTCGTTTTGCATAAGTGATTCTTTTTTAATTGTAGCCTACGCGGACTTCGTCCTTGTCTTGCAGAAAACTAAAGCGTTGCTTTAGTTTTCTTCAGGCTTCCACCCCTCAGCTTTTTCAACGCTGTCATCATTATCAAAGAACTTCTCACGTTGTTCTTCAAGAAATTTTTTCGCGTCAGGTTCAAACACATTCAAGCGTTTTTCATTGATGAGTGTGGTTTGATGCTTTAACCATTCCTGCCAAGCCTGTTTTGAAACAGTTTCAAAAAACTCCTGACCTTTCGCGCCTGGAAATGGTGCAAAGTCCAAGCCCTCAAGTTCCTGTTTGTACTTACGGCAAAATACTTGTCTAGTCATCATCAATCCTTAAGCGTATAACTGTTCTAGTCGAGTGCGTGCGCGTTCAATCGCGGCTTCCACCTGCTTGGGTGCTGTACCGCCAATGTGGTCGCGTGCATTGACAGAGGCCTCTAAAGTCAAGGCTTTATCAAATACATCGGCTGTGATCAGGTCAGAGAACTGTTGTAGCTGTTCAAGTGTCAACTCAGACAAATCTTTTTCCTCTGCCACACCCAAGGCTACAGCCTTACCCACAATTTCATGGGCATCACGGAAAGCAGTACCTTTTTTCACAAGGTAGTCTGCAAGGTCGGTTGCGGTTGAGAAACCACGTAATGCTGCTTCACGCATAATTGCAATATTGGGTACGAGTGCTGGAATCATGTCGGCAAATGCCATCAAGGAACCGCGTACGGTGTCAATTGCATCAAATAGTGGCTCTTTATCTTCCTGATTGTCCTTGTTGTATGCCAATGGCTGACCTTTCATTAACGTCAATAAGCTAATCAAGTCACCAAATACACGGCCTGACTTGCCACGAATCAACTCAGGCACATCTGGATTTTTCTTCTGTGGCATGATGGATGAGCCTGTACAGAAACGGTCTGGAATATTCACAAACTTGAACTGTGCTGAAGTCCATAAAATCAATTCTTCTGACATACGTGACAGATGCATCATGATCAGTGACGCAGCCGCATTAAATTCAATGGCAAAGTCACGGTCAGACACCGCGTCCAGCGAGTTTTCTGAAACGGCCTCAAAACCTAGGAGTTCTGCGGTGTAGGCACGGTCAATTGGATAGGTCGTGCCTGCCAGTGCTGCTGAACCGAGTGGCATACGATTCACGCGTTTACGGCAGTCCTGTAAGCGTTCAGTGTCGCGTACCAGCATTTCAAACCAGGCCAACAAATGATGACCAAAAGTCACAGGCTGTGCGGTTTGTAGATGGGTGAAACCTGGCATGATGGTATTGGTGTTTTTAGTTGCCAGTTGCAGAATGCCATTTTGTAAACGCTGTAAAATAGTCAGGATGTCATCGATTTCATCACGCAAATATAAACGGATGTCCGTTGCCACCTGATCATTACGACTACGGCCTGTATGCAGTTTTTTTCCAGTGATACCGATTCGTTGAGTCAGGCGTGACTCAATGTTCATATGCACATCTTCCAGATCAATGCGCCATTCAAACTGACCTGCTTCAATTTCGGCCTGAATGGTGCTTAAACCCTGAATAATGTCGTCACGTTCTGCTTCAGTCAGCACCCCAACCTTGGCCAGCATGGTGGCATGTGCAATTGAACCCGCAATATCCTGTTTATAAAAACGTTGGTCAAACTGCACAGATGCGGTAAATTCTGCAACAAAGGCATCTGTTGCTTCAGAGAAGCGACCGCCCCACATTCCAGAGGTTTGGTTCGGGCTTGCTGAAGAAGAGGATTGAGAAGATGTGGTCATGGCGGCTCAGTAAAATAAAAAAGAGTATAGCAAATCCAAACGCAGTTGCCGAAACTCGACGCAACAAGTTATCGCAAATGCGTCAGGACAATGTACAGGATCAGACATCAGCTTCCTATTTTTTTACGAAAATTGGGCAATGGCAACACTTATTGGAACTTATTGTTGCCAGTAATGTGCTGGCGATGGTGTTGGCGCTGGCAGAGGCACGTTCATGGCAGGCACTGGAAACCGCCCGTGTTTTGCAATATATGTGCTTTATTAACTGGGTGATTTTGTCTTTTTCTGCACTGGTTGATTATTTTCAGGAGTTTTTTGCCAAATTTAGTCAGAAAATGGCATTAATTTTAGGCTTTATTTTACTTCAACTGGTTGTTTTGTTTACCACTTGTGCGGTAAATATAATCCAGTTCTGGGCTTCACGCTCGACCGACTTTTCAGAACAGGTTTTATTTCAGGGAGTGGGCCTGCATTTAAGCTATGGCATATTGCTGGGTGCGTTTTGCATGCGTTACCTGTATATGCGTGAACAATGGCTCAAACAGCAATACAGTGAGCTGAATGCACGCATTCAGGCAATGCAGGCGCGTATTCATCCACACTTTTTATTTAACAGTTTAAACAGTGTGGTGAGCCTGATTGCGATAGACCCTGACCGCGCTGAAAATATGCTGATAAGTTTGTCCCGCTTGTTTAGGGCAAGCTTTCAGGAGCTTAAACTGGTGAGTCTGGCGGAAGAGATTGATTTGTGCCAGCAGTATTTAAGTATAGAAAAAATGCGTTTAGGAGAACGTTTAAATGTAGAATGGAATATACAGGCAACGCCAATTGACTTAAAACGGGTGACGATTCCACTATTAACATTGCAACCTTTGCTTGAGAATAGTATTTTTCATGGGGTGGAAAAGGTTTTGCAGCCATCAACCATCAGTGTATTGGTTGAAATATTGCAAAATCAAGTCAGTATAGTCATTACTAACCCTTATTCTCACGATACAATAAAATCGAGAAAAGGGAATGGAATTGCGATAGAAAATGTGAAACAGCGCCTGAAAGCCTATTATGGGCAAACGGTCAAGTTTCAGGTTTATGGGGGAGCATCGCTCTATACGACGGTGGTAAGCTACCACTATCGAGTAAAATAATAAGTCCAGTTAACCATAAAAAAGATGGATGAAGTTAACGGTGACAAGGAGGAGAGGATGAAAGTTCTGATTGCTGATGATGAACCTCTCGCAGTAGAGCGTTTGTCACGTTTGGTGACCCAGATGGGGCATGAGGTTGTTGCGACGGCACAGCATGGGCAGGATGTGTTGAACCATATTGAAAATGATTCGCCTGATGTGGTTCTACTGGATATTCAGATGCCAGGGATGAATGGCCTGGAATGTGCCGAGCAGTTGAGTCAGCTCAACCCGCGCCCCGCGATCATCTTCTGTACAGCCTATGACCAGCATGCATTGGAAGCATTTAAGTTTCAGGCACAAGGATACCTGCTTAAACCTGTTGCGCAACAAGACCTGCAACAGGTGTTTAATCATTTAACCCAACTTACACAAGCACAAATGACTGGTTTACAACAACAAGACGATATGTACGATACTAAAACCCAACGCCATCAGATTGCTGCGAAGACTTATCGCGGTGTGGAACTGATTCCCCTGGAAAATATTTATTATTTTTTGGCCGATCAAAAATATGTCACTGTACGCCATAAAAATGGCAGTGTGCTGATTGATGAAACCCTCAAGGATTTAGAGCAGGAGTTTTCAGACCGCTTTATCCGTATCCATCGCAATGCCTTGGTCTCGCTTGATTATCTTGAAGGTTTGGAGCTGATCGCTGCTGGACAATATCAGGTTCGGTTGCGTGAGCTGGATGAACGCCTGTCGGTGAGTCGCCGTCATTTGCCGAGTCTGAGAGAATGTATGCATCAGCTCTAAAGACTGTATTTTCAGCATGATTGCTGTGTACTTTATGATTTTTTACTTGCAATTTTAGGTGATCAAGTTAAGTTGGGAACAATTGCCTTGATCAATCCTCATTTAGCGCTATGAAAACCCTAAAAATTGCGACCCGACAAAGCCCCCTTGCCCTGTGGCAGGCAGAGCATATTCGTTCTCGTTTAAATGAACTTTATCCAGACTTGACGGTTGAGCTGGTGAAATTTGTCACTCAGGGGGACAAAATTCTGGATACGCCCTTGGCAAAAATTGGTGGCAAGGGATTGTTTGTTAAGGAACTGGAAGTTGCATTGCTGGATGGGCGTGCTGACTTGGCGGTTCATTCGATGAAAGATGTGCCGATGCACCTGCCTGATGGTTTAAGCCTTGCGGTGATTTGTGAGCGTGAAGATCCTTTGGATGCGTTTGTTTCCAATCAATATCAACATTTTGATGAGTTGCCACAAGGGGCAAAAGTTGGAACCTCAAGCTTGCGCCGTAAATGCCAGATTTTACAGCAACGCCCTGATTTAGAGATTATTGACCTGCGCGGTAATGTGGGAACACGTTTATCCAAGCTGGATGATGGTTTGTATGATGCGATTATTCTGGCAAGTGCAGGTTTAAAGCGTTTAGGTCTGGCAGATCGAGTTCGTCATTGCTTAACACCCGTTGTGAGTTTGCCAGCGGTGGGTCAAGGTGCACTTGGTTTAGAGTGTCGTGCTGACGATGAAGCATTATTACAACTCATTCGACCTCTGCAACATGATGAAACCTCGATTTGTGTCCGTGCGGAGCGCGCCTTTAATGCTTATCTTGAAGGCGGCTGTCAGGTTCCAATAGCAGGTTATGCAACCCTAAATAACCAACAGTTACAGATTGAGGGTCGTGTTGGCAGTGTGGACGGTAAAACCTTGCTCAAACAACAGTTGTCTGGTTCAGCGGATCAGGCCGAGCAATTGGGTGAACAACTTGCACAGGATTTATTGCAACAGGGTGCAGGTGAGTTGTTGAAAGCGTTATATTGATGCTGTTTATTAATACCCGCCCTTCAGACCGCGCCTCCAGCCTCACCCAGGCATTGACTGAGGCAGGTTATCAGGTTGAAAGCCTGCCCTTGCTGGAGTTGGTGGCGGAACCTTTCTCTGAGGCATTGCAGCAACTTTACCAACAGCTTGAACAGGTGCAGGTGATTGTTGTGGTCAGTCCAACTGCCGTTGAGATCGGGATGCGTTATCTGCAACAGGCAGGCATCACTTTGGAACGGTTGGTGCATATTCAGTGGATTGCGGTTGGAAAAACCACCGCACAGGCATTAACAAAATTTAATATTAAAAGTGATGTGCCTGAGATTGAAAACTCCGAGGGCATGCTGCAACTGCCGATTTTAAGGCAGCATCCCCATTTAAGTCGGATTGCGTTTTGGCGTGGTCAAGCTGGGCGGCAGTTTATGATGCAGCAACTGCAACAGCAGGGGATCAGTATTCTTAACTTTGTGCTGTATCATCGGCAGTGCCCTGAAATAAGCTTGAAGCGTTTTCCTAACATCTTGTCAGGAATTCAACCCGATCAACCCACTATGGTGCTGATCAGCAGCGAGGCGAGCTGGAATTACTGGCAACAGCTTTGCGGCCAGAACCTTATTCAAGCACAATGGGTTTATCTGGTATTGGGTGAGCGTTTGGTGAAGATACTGGAAAATACAGCAAAGCGAACAGGCAGGGCATTTAACATTATTCCGCTTGAAAATTTGTCTGCATCAGGGATGATTCAACGCATAAATGACTGGCAAGGAAATCTATGAGAAAAATTGTATATTTAATATTAGCACTGGGTTTGGTGTGGTTGGCCAAGCTGAGTTATGATGTTGCACAATATTCTCAAACGATTCCCCAGCTTCAACAGCAGCTTGATCAAACAGAACAGCGCTATGCACTGCTGAATGACCAGTTTGTTGCTGTACAGCGTCAGGCCCAGAATAACCGTGTTGTGGAACCTGCTGAAAACATGGTGACGATGCCAGCGACGGTGACAGGTGTCGCGCCTATTATTCTGATTAAGCAACACTTGCAGTTAATTCAGTTTGCAGTGGAACAGCAGCAGTTTATCTATGCACTTGACCATTTAAATCAGTTACAGCAACAGATCATTCAATATGCGGTTGCTCCTGCATTGCAACAAAGTTTAATGAAGGCAATTGAGCAGGATCGGCTAGCCATTCAGCAGTTTGTTCTGGCACAAACACAACAACAGCAGCAACTGGATAATCTACTGCAACAACTGGATCAAAAAATCCAGCAAGAAATCTCCAATCCCAGCATTACGCTGCAAAAGAATGCAAGTGGTTCATGGTGGCAATGGTTCAAGCTGGAAAGGGTTGAACAGCCTGCTACGGATTTAATGAACCGTCATGTGGTACTGAAAGAGGCGCAGTTACGATTATTGCTGGCATCCCAGGCCTTAAACCAGGGACAAACTTCTGAATACCGAAAGTCAGTTCAGGAGGTCATACAGCTACTTGTGAAATTGCCTGACCAAAAGAGCCAACAGATTAGGTCGCGACTGGAAAAAGTATTAAATTTACCTGCTGTGCCCACACCAAAACTAACAACGCTCAGTTTGTTGGGGTAGCGAATGATGAAACAGCTTGTATTGATTTATCTACTTGTCAGTCTGTTAATCTTTGCCCTGCTTGCCGTATTGAACTATGGCTATGGCGCGGGTTATGTCTATATCTACTGGCGCGATTGGCAATTCCAGAGCAGCGTTTGGGGTCTTATCCTGCTGTTTATTTTAGTGAGTCTGTTTGCACAGTTATTATGGATATTTGCTCGGCGTTATTTGGCACGTGAGCAACGAAAAAAAGAAACAGTTTTACATTTTAGAGACTTGCATCCCTATGAACAACTCGGCATTGTTTGGTTACTGGATGCCGCCAAAGACCAGCAGGTATTTATTGAACGTGTTTTTACACAATCAGGCTTGCTGAATAATATTGTGGATGCGCAGTTTGATTATCGAAATGGAGATTATGAAACTGCGTTGCAGCATCTGGAAAAATCGGCACCTATGGCTTTTGAACTGGCTGAGTTACAGCGTATCGATATTTTTCTAGAACAGCAGGAAACTGAAAAGGCACTGACCCATTTGGAATTTCTTGCCCAGCACCAGCTTTCTCCTTGGTTAAGTGAAATTGAAACAGCTTATCAGCAACGTATCACGATTTTATGGGGTAAGCTGGCATTACAAAAACCGTGGTTATTTTTACGTACCACGAAGCAGGGTTTACTTGATGCTGAACATCGTGATTTATGGTTGCAGCAGTTACTCATTCAGTTTGACCAGGCTTCAGTCGATGATTTAATTGCCTTGCAGCAACGTTATTTGGCACTGCAAAGCGAGATTCAGGCGCGACCATACAGTAGTAAAGTCCTGTGGCTGAAATTAATGGCACGACTGCCAGAAATGAGTCTGCAACACGAAGATTTAGCCTTACATTTATTGCAGGAACATTTTGACCCAGAGGTGTTTTATCTTTGGTTCCAGCAGCAGTTGTTAAAGCAGATTCCAGATTATGCCTATGTGGAACAGCGTATAATCCAGCTTGAGCAGCGTTATACCAGTGTACCCATGTTGACGTTCGCCAAGTGGCATATTTATGTGGCGACACAGCGTCAGCAAGAGGCGGAACAGCTCTTAAGCCTATATCCAGATAACATTTTAATGAGCTACCTACGTATTAAAACCGTGCTTGGCGATAATCCTGATTTAATCAGACAGTTGAATTTAATCTTTGAAAATGATGTTAATTTTCTTAACTTTAAGATATGAGTGGAAATATGCAAGAACTGTCTATCTATCCTGTTGTTCACGAGCAAACTGTGGCTTGGGGAGATATGGATGCTTTTGGCCATGTCAATAATGTGCAGTATTACCGATATATTGAAAGTGCGCGAATTGCGTATTTAATGGCATTAAATATATTCGAAAATGATATATTGACTGTGGTGGCTTCCAGCCAGTGTAAATATTTAAGACCAGTATTCTATCCCGATGTATTGCATATTGGGGCACGCATTGAAGAACTGAGAAACAGTGCATTTCGTATGCATTATATTTTATGGAGCCAGGTACAAAACCATGTTGTTGCAACGGGTGAAGCTGTGTTGGTGTGTGTAGATAAACAAACTTCACAGAAAGTGAATATTCCAGAGTTGATTAGAGATAAAATTATTCAGCTTGAAGCCAGTGTAGGACATAATCTTGCTGCTGATTAATAAAGACAATTATGTCTATTTTGGATACCTGAAATAGATATTTATATCATTGGGTTCTTTTGTAATTCTAATCATGCATTGAGCGAATAGAACCCTTTTATAGATCATCGAATAAGAAATATTTTAGTAAAAATTAAGAAAAATTTAATATTATTGCTATCGAACCTCAGTCACAATTCATTTAGTTTAAGTTCATTTAATTGATCGGAATCCTGTATGTTTTATTTAATTGTAAATAAAAAAGTGATTTTATTGTATATATGCGATTAAGTAGACTATTCTGATATTGATTATTTAATCACTTATAAATTAATATGGAATTGAATTTTTAAATTCGTTTTTATTTTTGAGTGATATATTCCTTTTTTTGATTTGGAGTGGTTCGAATGAAACCCGATATTAGTGATTTATCTGTTGAAGACCTAAAACGTTTGCAGGTGGAAGCAGAAGCTTTAATTGCAAGTAAAAAAGACCAGGCCATTGAAGATGCCTATGACCAGATTCTTGCGATTGCTGAAAGTGTTGGATTCAGTGTTGAGGAACTATTGGAGCTTGGTGAGCAAAAACGTAAAAAAACAACGCGTAAGGCAGTAGAGCCGCGTTACCGTAATAAAAATAATGCTGAAGAAACCTGGACAGGTCGTGGTAAACAACCACGCTGGTTGGTTGCTGAATTAGAAAAAGGTGCAAAACTTGAAGATTTCTTAATCTAATCAAGTTTTAAAAGTCATTGTTTTGTCATACGATGACTTTATCCTGATTCAAGAGCCAGGCTGAAAAAGCTTGGTTTTTTTATATGAGAGAATTGGCGATGTTGAAAAAGTATGCATAATGTCATTCGGGGAACAAGTTTCTCAAAACGGACGATCTGTTGCATGTTGGTAAGGATGGAATGAAGAAAAAAACCAAACAATGGAAATGGTGGGTTTTCGCCATATTTGCATTTTTAATTTTTATTATTTTACAAATTCCAGCAACATGGTTAATTGCGAAATTTTCAAAAGATAATCAAATATTACATAATGTCAGCGGCAATATCTGGCAGGGACAGGCAGATTGGCAGCAAGGCCAGCTGCGAGGTTCCGTGCACTGGAAAACACGTCCTTTAGACCTGTTGCTCATGCGCTTGGGTGCCAATCTCGATATTCATAGTGGCAATACCCAGTTCAATGGTGTGTTTGGATATGGTTTTGGCCAAAAAATCATGGTCAAGGACTTGCAGGGAACAATTTCACCTGAGACCCTAAAATATTTTGCAAATTGGCAATGGCCACAAAATGCGATTCAGCTCAAGGATGTACAGTTAAACTATCAGAAAGAAAAAGGTTTTGGTTCGGCAAAAGGCCAGTTGCATTGGGGTGGCGGTGAATTGAGCTATACCTTTGGCCAGCGTCAGGACCGTATGAACATGCCATCCCTGATGGCTGAATTAAAGGATGAAAACGGACAACTACAGATAGATGTCCGTGACCAGCGCAGCCAGAAAATGGCAAATCTCAGTTTAGACCCGAGTTTCATGTTGGATGTACAGTTGACACAACGTATGCTGTTGAATATTCCATCATATCAAGGCAAGGCTGGACTGGACACCTATGTGATCAGTTCCCGTCAGCCATTGTTGCAGGGTGGTTTCTAATGAATGCATTGACGCAGAGAATGCAGCAACTACGCTGGCAAAAGCTGGATAAACTTAGCGCACTGGTTCTGGCATTGCTGATCCTATGGTTATGCTGGAAGCTGGCCTCATTGTTCTGGTGGGTGGTTGCACCGCCACAGCCGATGCAGTTTGATCGGGTTGAGCTGGGTTCACAGCAGGCAAGGGTGCCAAACATCAGTTCATTTGCCCTGTTTAATGAACCTGCTGCAACAACGGCACAGGACAATGTGAATTTGGAACTACAGGGTGTCCTATTGGGCTACCCAAGTTATTTATCTTCCGCGGTGATTAAGCTGAATGATACCGCCGAGCGTTATCGTGTGGGGGAAACAATTGGTTCGACTTCATATCAACTGGCGGAAGTATATTGGGATCATGTCATTTTAAGGCAGGGCAATGGTGCAACCCGTGAAGTCAAGTTCAAGGGACTGGATAAGGGGCTGTATCAGCCAATTGCGCCAGTATCAACGAATAACAGCAACAGTGTGCCACCTCAGATACCACCAGCACAGAATACTGCACAATCTGCTCTAGGTCAGGCTATTCAGCAAATGCAGGACAACCGTGAGCAATATCTGAAAAATATGGGTGTCGCTGGCGGAGCGGATGGTTATGAAATATCGGATCGGACCCCCAGTGCCTTAAAAAACACCTTGGGTTTACGCTCGGGTGATCGTATCCTATCGGTCAACGGTCAGACCATTGGACCAGGACTCAGCGAAGTGCAATTACTAGAGCAAGTACGTCGTGAGGGGCATGCCAAAATAGAAATAAAACGTGGTGATCAAGTGATGACCATACAACAGAGTTTTTAGTGATAACACCGTCACCACAAGTTAGGAACAAGTGCAAGTTATGGCTTTCTTGAATCATCAACGTCCACTTTGGGCACTACTTGCCGCCGCACCATTGGTTGCGGCCATCAGTACCCAGGTGCAAGCACAAACATGGAAGATCAACCTACGTGATGCGGACTTAACCGCATTTATCAATGAAGTTGCTGACATTACAGGCAAGAATTTTGCAGTTGATCCACGTGTGCGTGGCAATGTGACGGTTATCTCCAACAAGGCGCTCAATAAAGATGAGGTGTATGACCTGTTTTTGGGGGTGCTGAATGTCAATGGCGTGGTGGCGTTACCCTCTGGAAATACAGTAAAACTCGTTCCCGACAGTAATGCGAAAAACTCGGGTATTCCTTATGATGCACGTAACCGTGCAGGTGGCGACCAGATTGTCACCCGTGTCATCTGGCTGGAAAATACCAATCCGAATGACCTGATTCCTGCCTTACGTCCACTGATGCCACAGTTTGCACATTTGGCGGCGGTTGCTGGCACCAATGCGTTAATTGTTTCAGACCGCGCGACCAATATTTACCAATTGGAAAGCATTATCCGTAATTTGGATGGTACAGGCCAGAATGATATTGAGGCCATTACACTGCAATCGAGTCAGGCCGAAGAAATTATTGGTTTGCTAGAAACCATGAGCGCCACTGGAACATCCAAGGACTTTATTGGTTCGCGTGTACGGGTCATTGCTGATAATCGAACCAACCGAATCCTGATCAAGGGTGATCCTGATTCACGTAAGCGTTTGCGCCATACCATTGAAATGCTGGATGTGCCATCGGCAGACCGTTTGGGTGGCTTAAAGGTATTCCGTTTAAAATATGCCAGTGCAAAAAATCTGGCTGAGATCCTGCAAGGATTGGTGACGGGACAATCTGTTTCCTCATCATCCACCTCAAATAATGCGAATAAATCCAGCTCGATTAATAACCTGACTTCCAATAGTCAAGGTCAGACTGGTAATTCCTCCTCAGGTGTCAATTCATCCATTAACCTGAACAGTGGTTTTAATAATAATCAGAACAATGCTGGCATCACCAGTTTTAATGGCAATGGTGTCAGTATTATTGCCGATGGTACTCAAAATGCCTTGGTGGTAAAAGCCGACCCGCAACTGATGCGTGAAATTGAGGCTGCAATTCAACAACTGGATATTCGTCGTCAGCAAGTATTGATTGAGGCCGCGATTATTGAGGTATCAGGAAATGATGCAGATCAATTGGGGATTCAATGGGCATTGGGTGATTTAAGCAGTGGCGTTGGCCTCATGAGCTTTAGTAATGTCGGGGCAAGTCTTGCATCAATTGCCGCAGGTTATGCCAGTGCTGGGGCAAGTGGCGCAGCCGCAGCCATTGCTGGAGATGCGAGTAAAGGCAATGGTGCCACATTCGGGGTAGGTAATTTTGAGAATTCACGCAAAGCTTATGGTGCGTTGATACAAGCCTTGAAAACCAATACCAAATCTAATTTCTTGTCTACCCCTTCGATTGTGACGATGGACAATGAAGAAGCCTATATTGTTGTGGGTCAGAACGTTCCGTTTGTGACAGGTTCGGTATCGACAGGAACGTCGGGTACGGTTAACCCTTATACCACTGTTGAGCGCAAGGACGTTGGTGTCACCTTAAAAGTGGTTCCGCATATTGGCGAAAACGGTACAGTTCGCCTTGAGGTTGAACAGGAAGTTTCGGATGTTCAGAACAACAAGGGCCAGGCAACCGACCTTGTCACCAATAAACGTGCCATTAAAACGGCTGTGCTTGCTGAGCATGGTCAAACTGTGGTGCTGGGTGGTTTGATTGCGGACAATACTGCATTGTCACGTCAAGGTGTTCCTGGGCTTAGTGATATTCCTTATCTGGGGCGTTTATTCCGAGCTGACAGTAGAAGCAACGAAAAGCGCAACCTACTGGTCTTTATCCATCCAACCATTGTAGGCGATGCCGATGATGTACGCCGTTTATCGCAGCAACGCTATAACCAGCTTTACAGCCTACAGCTTGCAATGGACAACAATGGCAACTTTGCAAAACTGCCAGAAAATGTTGGGGATATTTACCAGCAACAACCTACGCTGAATAACTCACCCTATCAAAAAGTTCCGACAGCAACGCAAAGCAAGACAGTTGTGGTGACAACACCTGTTGCAATTGATGCACCACCTGTACAGAAGCAAAGCATACAGCTTCCTGCCAAGGCGACTGAACGAAGCAAAAATACGGTGACAACAACAACCATCCGCCCTGCGTATTCACAGTAGATGCACAGAAGCGCTTGTGTCAAAATGTTATTATTGCAAGAAAATATGATAAGGATAGGCATCTATGACTTGGAAACTGCAAGCCATTACAGGTGAATTTACGGGGCAGGAAATTAACGTTGAGCGAGACATGCTGGTGGGGCGGCATCAGGACGCTGATATTTTGTTGCAGTCCGCTGATGTTTCACGTCGTCATGCCGCTTTATTGCTTAAAGACCAGCAACTTTGGGTGCAGGATCTCAATTCATCAAATGGCACGTTTATCAACGACCTGAGAATTGAGCAGGAAACAGAGCTGCACGATGGTGATATGCTGCAATTTGCAAGTTTTGTATTTTCAGTGCTTGCACCAGCCAGCCAGAACAATGAATTACCTGAAATTGAGGTTGAACCTGTAACAGTAGCGCCGCATGATCAGGGAATGCTAAGCATTGCCGAGCGTGCCGCTGAAACAGGTATTACACGTGATGGCATGCCACAACAGGTTTCCATCCCAAAACCTGCACCAATACCAGAAAATGTGCAAGTTGAGGCGGTTGCTGAACCAAAGCCTGTGCCTATGGAGGAGCCAGTCTCCCGTGTGGCTCAGGAAAAGGAGCAGCAGAAAAATGCTTCGGTTGGCCTGATTTCAATTATTATTTTAGTGATTTTGGCGGTGATTGCCTGGCTGTTCTTTAAATAATCAGTCTAAGCTTCTACAATGAAAGGCATGCTAGAAAGCATGCCTTTTTATTTCTGGGTAAATTCAATGTCTGTTGCACAGTTACAAAGCCGTAGTCTCATTTTATTTGATTTGGATGGAACACTGGTTGATTCCGCTGCCGATTTATATCGTGCCATGAACCTGAGTCTGGAAAAACTGGAATTTCCTTTGGTGACGGAAGAGCAGGTGCGCGCATGGGTGGGTAAGGGCGCGGCAAAACTATGTGAGACCGTACTTGAACATATATTTGGGCAGGTGAATACTGAGCGGCAAAAGCAATTGCTCGATACGTTCGTGGACATTTATGCGCAGGAGTTGTGTGTCAATACTCAGGTCTACGCGGGTATCTTGCCTTTTCTGGACTATTGCCAGAGCCATAACATTGCGATGGCATGTGTGACCAATAAACCTGAACATTTGGCGCGAGGTATTCTGGATATTCTGTCACTCTCCCCTTATTTCAACATGGTGATCGGTGGTGATACCTTGCCTGAGCGCAAACCCCATCCATTGCCATTGCTGCATTGTATGCAGCTGTGTCAGGTATCCGCGGCGGAAACCCTGATGATTGGGGACTCAAGTAATGATGTGGAAGCTGCAAGACGTGCAGGTATAGATTGTATTGTGGTCAGCTATGGCTATAATCATGGAGAAAATATCCATGACTGCCAGCCACAACAGGTGGTGGACAGTCTGGAAGAGTTGGTTGAGGAAGATCTGGTGAGGAGAAAGGCATGAAAGCTGTTATGGTTTTTCGATGGCGGGCTTGAAGCAGCATTAAACGAAAACGCACAAAAATCGAAACTATAGAGAAAATTCATGACCACCCTCGTACAATTTGAGCAACTCAAGGCCGCTGGCTATAACACCATTCCCGTATACCGTCAGCGACTGGCAGATACAGAAACACCACTCTCAGTTTTTGCACGCTTTAAAGAGCAAAAGCAGGCCTACTTATTTGAATCAGTGGAAGGCGGGGAGAACTGGGCGCGTTATTCAATGATCGGCTTGGGTGAGTCAACTGTCTTTTCATGCAATGCAGGTGTCCTCACTGTTCAGCAGGCGGATGGTTCCGTATCCCAGCAAGACTGTAGCGATCCATTCCAGTATATTCGCGACTTCCAAAGCCAGTTTAAGGTTCCCACCCAAAAAGAATTGCCTGATCTGCCTAGCTTTACAGGTGGACTGGTTGGATATTTGGGCTATGACGCTGTTCGTTATATCGAACCAAAACTAAAAAATGTTCCGGCGGCTGACCCTGTCACCTTGCCTGACTTGTGGTTGATGCTGTCCCAAACCGTGATTGTGTTTGACAACCTGAAAGATACGCTGTTCCTGATTCATCATGCCGATGCAAACCAGACAGATGCCTATATGCAGGCACAGGCTAAGCTGGACCAGCTGGAGCAACTGCTTGCAATCCCTGTTAGCCTACAGGCCAAGCCGCATACACCACCGCATTTTGAATCCATTACAGGTAAAGCGAGGTTTCTTGAGACCATTGAAAAGGTCAAGGAATATATCCGCGCTGGTGATGTGATGCAGGTGGTGCCTGGACAGCGAATGGTGTCTGATTTTGATGGTGAGGCCTTGCAGGTTTACCGTGCATTGCGTCACCTCAATCCATCACCCTATTTGTTTTTGGTGCAAGGACAAACCCTGACAGACCAGAAACCTTTTCATATTGTGGGTTCTTCGCCAGAGATTTTATCCCGTCTGGAAAATGGCATTGCAACTGTACGGCCTTTGGCGGGTACACGACCAAGGGGCAAGACCAAGGAGGAAGACCTGGCCTTGGAGCAGGACTTGCTGGCAGATGAAAAGGAGATTGCTGAGCATTTAATGCTGATTGATCTTGGGCGTAATGATGTGGGGCGTGTCTCCAAGATTGGCAAGGTGCAGGTGACTGATCAAATGGTGATCGAACGCTATTCGCACGTCATGCATATTGTTTCCAATGTGCAGGGAGAGGTGCGTGATGATGTGGATGCGTTGGATGTCTTTAAGGCAACTTTCCCTGCGGGCACGCTTTCAGGCGCACCAAAAATCCGTGCAATGGAGATCATTGATGAAGTTGAGCCTGTAAAGCGTGGCGTATTTGGTGGGGCAGTCGGTTATCTGGGCTGGCATGGGGAGATGGATATGTCGATTGCGATCCGTACCTGTGTCATCCGCGATCAAAAGGTCTATGTGCAGGCGGGGGCGGGACTGGTGGCGGACTCAAATCCTGAGTCTGAGTGGAATGAAACCCAGATAAAAGCTCGCGCAGTGATCAAAGCGGTTGAATTATCATCAAACGGATTGATTTTATGAGTTTTTCGCAGTTTTTCTAAAAAAACTGCTTGCATCATGTGTGAGTTTTGCTAAACTGCACACCGTTCCGATACGAAACGTATCAAACGCTAAGATAAAGCCGGCATAGCTCAGTTGGTAGAGCAACTGACTTGTAATCAGTAGGTCCACAGTTCGAATCCGTGTGCCGGCACCATCTTAAAGTTGATAGGTTGAATAAAGGATGGCACTGCAAGTAAGTGCGATATGGTGGGATTCCCGAGCGGCCAAAGGGGGCAGACTGTAACTCTGCTACGAAAGTTTCGAAGGTTCGAATCCTTCTCCCACCACCATTCGACTTCGATATAAGTGGTCAGTACCAACATGCGGGAGTAACTCAGTTGGTAGAGTGGCAGCCTTCCAAGCTGCATGTCGCGAGTTCGATCCTCGTCTCCCGCTCCATCGAAGAGATCGCTCTTATAGCTCAGTGGTAGAGCACTCCCTTGGTAAGGGAGAGGTCTCGAGTTCAAATCTCGATAAGAGCTCCAGATATACAGTTTAGTAGAGAATATCTACAAAATTTAAAGAAGCAGGCTATTATAGTCTGCTTTTCAAGTATTAGGTGTCTAGTTTTTTAGGCGAATGTCGATAAAGAAAGTTTTTCAGGGTTGTTTTTCTCTAAACTGGTGTCGACGTAAACG
>NZ_JAOCLL010000016.1:0-93334 GCF_029845285.1 Acinetobacter sp. GD03645
TTCTGGTATCTGGCACAATTTTCACATATACCTTGCCACCAAGTTCCCGTTTTCCTTTGCGTATACCACCCAAGTAGCTCTTGTCCAGCTTAATTTTTTCCTCAAAGATCTTTATGATCTTGGTCAAGATGATACATAATGACCTGACGAAATTTTCTGTGAAACAGGGCAACTGAGTTAGGTTGAATACCCACCAAATTAGCTGCTGTTCTAACAGTGACTTCTGCTATAAAAAACTCAAGCAGCTTTCTTTGAGTTTTTTTACTTAATTTACATCTGGTCATCTTCATAAAAATAGATCTAAGTAATGAAACAACTCGATTTTGCGATTATTGATCCCCATCTTCACCAATGGGATCCATACCATACACCACACTCAGCGGCATTACTGGTCAAGGCTTTAGGGCAATATCCCGCAGTGATGGATAAAGTCATACGTTTAGTCAAACCAAGGGCGCTGTTAGATAGCTTGGGAGTCACACAGTATGCACTCAGTCCCTATTTGCCAGAACATTACAAGGCTGATGTAGGCCATTTTTCTGTGGAAAGTGTGGTGCATGTTGAAGCCAATTGGCATCACCATAAAGGTCTTGGCGTGGTTGAGGAAACCCAGTGGATCAGCCAGTTAAAATTTAGCGAACAGGGAATCAAACTGGGGGCGATTGTGGGAACTGCTGACCCACGAGACCGAAAGTTTAAAAAGATACTTAAGGCACATCAACAGGCCAGTCCCTTGTTTTGCGGTATTCGTAAAATGGCTGCCTGGCATGAGGATGAGGGCATTTATCGCTGGTGTGACAAGCCACATTTATATGACACTAAAAAATTCTTAAAAGGTTTTGAGCAACTGGCAAAAATAGATTTGACTTTTGATGCCTGGGGCTATTCAACCCAGCTAAATGAAATAACCGCTTTGGCAAAAGCTTTTCCAAATACGCGTATTGTTGTGGATCATCTTGCAACACCTGCTGGCCTGTTTGGCGCGGTCGGTAAAAGAACAGGCAAGACTGCTTCACAACGGGCAGACATTTTTAACCAATGGCAACATGATTTGGGTCTTTTGGCAGAACAGAAAAATGTCTATACCAAAATTTCTGGCCTGATGATGCCTGTATTGGGGCATCATTTCTATAAGCAGAACAGAACAGCGACAGTTGATGAAATGGTGAATTTATTAACGCCATTGATACAACATGCGATTACTGTATTTGGGGTGGATCGGGTTATGTATGCTTCTAATTTTCCTATGGACAAAGCCAATGCTGCCTTGAGTGACATGATTCAGGCCTATCTTCAAATCATTGCACCTTATGGTGAGCAGGCACTGTATTCAGTGTTTAGACAAAATGCAGCCAATTTCTATCGTCTGGATTAGAAGTCTAATCCACAGTCTTTAGAATTATTTTACTTGGCTTTAAAAGTTTAATGTTCATTTAAGCTAGCTTGATTAACTTAAGGATACGGCATCACCGTATATGCAGTACACCTTTCGCCACATTCTCCAGATGTGGCTTTTTTTATGCCTCGACAATTTTAGACTAGCTTAAAGTGTTTTAAGCAATTGCCTTGAATTAAATCACGTGACGTAAATCACGCGCGGTTTCCTGTAACAATGGTAAAATATGGGTGATTAAATAATCCTTTGTGGTGCGCATGGTGGGGGACACAATATTCAATGCGGCAACCACACTGGCATTGGAATCATAGATTGGAACAGCCACGGCATGGACTCCCAGCTCATGTTCCTCACTTGAATAACACCAGTCCTGTTCCTTAATGTCATGTAGCAATGTTAAAAATTCATTACTGTCTGTATGCGTATATTTGGTCAAGCGTTTTAAGGGATATTTCTCCAACCATTGCTTTTGTTCTTCTTTACTCAAGTGTGCAAGTAGAATTTTTCCAGCAGAAGTGGCATGGGCGGGGAGACGATTCCCCAAATGCAAACCATATGGATTCACACGGTCAGTTTGCTGATGTGCGGCACTACGAGCAATGGTAATCGCTTCATAGCCATCTAAAACCATCACGGAATAAATCAGTGAAGTTTGGTTGGTGAGCAGGTTTAACAATGGCTGGCAAATTTTAGGGAGCGGAGAACCATCCAGATAGGCACCTGAGAACTTAAGAATTTTGGGAGTCAGATAATAATAGTGTCCATCAAACTCCAAATAGCCTAAGTATTCCAAAGTCAGTAAATGGCGTCGGGCAGCGGCACGGGTCATGCCTGTTTTTTCCGCAGCCGTACTCATATTCAGGCGATGCCGTTCAGGTCCAAAACATTCCAGAATGGCCAGACCTTTGGAGATTCCTGCAATAAAGTCCTCATGTCGAATGGTTTTTTTATTTTCAATATGCTGAATCAACCGTGGATTCTTGTCCTGATCTTGTTCCATCATTTTAATGCTCTATCCCAAATCAATGCCTATTTATTATTCTAATGGAAACATGACTATTTTACTTGGATAATGTTCGATGATCGAACATAAAAAATAATCATCGAACAAAATACATATTCAAGCCTAGAAGTCAGCAAAAAATTTATCAAGAATGAATAGAACAAATCCGAACAAAACACTCAACTTCGTTTCATCAGTTTTACAGGATGAAGCAATGAGTGATAAATCGTACAGGAAGTAGTCAGATGATTGATAAGAGTGCCACCTCATTAACCGAAGCGCTATCCCAGATCAAGGATGGTTCGACCATCATGATTGGTGGTTTCGGTACCGCAGGACAACCCGCAGAACTCATTGATGGACTGATTGAACTTGGCATCAAGGACTTGGTGATTGTCAATAATAATGCAGGTAACGGTGATTATGGCCTTGCCAAATTATTAAAAACAGGCGCGGTTCGTAAAATCATCTGTTCTTTTCCACGCCAGTCCGACTCATGGGTATTCGATGAACTCTACCATGCAGGCAAGATTGAGCTTGAACTCGTTCCGCAGGGTAATCTCGCTTGCCGTATTCAGGCGGCAGGAATGGGCTTGGGCGCAGTATTTACCCCAACTGGTTTTGGAACCTTACTCGCTGAGGGTAAAGAAACTCGTCATATTGAGGGTAAGGACTACGTCCTTGAATATCCCATCAAGGCCGACTTTGCACTGATCAAGGCTTATAAGGGCGATCGTTGGGGCAATCTGGTTTTTAATAAATCTGCCCGTAACTTTGGACCAATCATGGCGATGGCTGCGGATGTCACCATTGCGCAGGTTGCTGAAGTAGTGGAACTGGGTGAGCTTGATCCTGAACATATCATTACCCCAGGAATTTTTGTTCAGCATGTGGTTGCTGTTGATACGAAAAATGGTGCAGGAGAATAATCATGAGCTATCAAAAATTAAGTCGTGACCAGATTGCTGAACGTGTTGCACAGGACATTCCAGATGGTGCCTATGTCAATCTGGGCATAGGTTTACCAACCAAAATTTCGAAATATCTCCCTGCCGATAAAGATGTGTTTCTACATTCTGAAAATGGCTTGTTGGCTTTTGGCCCGCCGCCAGCCAAGGGTGAAGAAGACCCTGAGCTGATTAATGCGGGCAAGGAATACGTGACCATGCTTACAGGCGGCTGTTTTTTCCATCACGGTGATTCCTTTGCCATGATGCGTGGCGGGCATCTGGATATTGCGGTACTTGGTGCATTTCAGGTTGCAGCCAATGGTGATCTCGCCAACTGGCATACAGGTGCTCAAGATGCGATTCCTGCGGTGGGTGGTGCGATGGACCTAGCGGTGGGTGCCAAGAAAGTCTTTATCACCACCGACCATACCACCAAGCAGGGTGAACCCAAGATTGTAGAAGAACTGACTTATCCAGCAACAGGTTTGAAGTGTGTGGATCGTATCTATACCGACCTGTGTGTGATTGATGTGACCAAGGATGGTTTAAAAGTCATTGAAAAAGTGGATGGCCTGAGCTTTGAGGAATTGCAGTCCTTAACAGGTGCAAAACTAACTGATGCAACACAGGCTTAAGGATGAGTAACATGAATATGACTTTAAAAAATGCCTACATCATTGATGCGATCCGTACTCCATTCGGTCGTTATGCAGGTGGTCTAGCGCCAGTACGTGCTGATGACTTGGGAGCAGTTCCAATTCAAGCCTTGATGCAACGTAATTCAAATGTTGACTGGGAGCAGATTGATGATGTGATCTATGGCTGTGCCAATCAGGCTGGTGAAGACAACCGTAATGTAGGACGTATGTCAGCATTGTTGGCAGGTCTTCCAGTTGAAGTGCCTGCAACTACAGTCAACCGTTTATGTGGTTCATCATTGGATGCCATTGCGATGGCAGCTCGTGCGATTAAATCAGGTGAGGCCAATTTGGTGATTGCAGGCGGTGTGGAAAGCATGAGCCGTGCGCCGTATGTGATGGGCAAGTCTGATAGTGCATTTGGCCGTAGCCAGAAGATTGAAGACACCACTATGGGCTGGCGTTTTATCAATCCAAAACTAAAACAAATGTATGGTGTGGATACCATGCCGCAAACCGCAGAAAACGTGGCGGAGCAGTTCAATATCAACCGTGCCGATCAGGACCAGTTTGCCTTGGTGAGCCAACAACGTACAGCAGCAGCGCAAGCCAACGGCTTTTTTACCCATGAAATTGTGTCAGTAACCATTCCACAGCGTAAGGGTGATGCCATTGTCATTGATACCGATGAACATCCACGTGCATCAACCACATTAGAAGCACTGACTAAACTCAAAGGTGTTGTGAAAGCTGAGGGTACAGTCACCGCAGGTAATGCATCGGGCATTAATGATGGTGCGGCAGCAGTGCTGATCGCATCAGATGAAGCGGTTGCACAGTATCAACTGAAACCACGTGCCAAGATCATTGCCGCTACCACAGTGGGTGTTGAACCACGCATCATGGGTTTTGCACCTGCGCCTGCAATTAAAAAACTGCTCAAACAAGCCAACATGACTTTGGATCAGATGGATGTGATTGAGTTGAATGAGGCTTTCGCTGCTCAGGCTTTAGCAGTGACGCGTGATCTAGGGCTAGCCGATGATGATGCTCGTATTAATCCGAATGGTGGTGCGATTGCCCTAGGTCATCCATTGGGTGCATCAGGCGCACGTTTGGTGACAACAGCATTAAACCAGCTTGAGCAGACAGGCGGAACGTATGCCTTATGTTCAATGTGTATTGGTGTGGGTCAGGGGATTGCCCTGATTATCCAGCGAGTTGAGTGAGGTGTACCATGAGCCAGCTATACGCCAGCCTATTTTATCAGCCTGATGTCACTGCCATATTTAGTGATCATGCCTTATTGGGATATATGATCAAAGCTGAAGTGGCTTTGGCTAAAGCACAGGCTCAGGTCAATGTCATTCCTGCATCTGCTGCAACGATCATTGAACAGGTTGGGCAATCGGCTTTAGAAAAAATTGATTTCGGTGGGTTGGCAGTGGCGACTGGTTTGGCTGGCAATATAGCGATTCCATTTGTCAAGCAATTCACAGCCATCGTGAAGCAACAGGATGAAGATGCATCCCGTTATGTTCACTGGGGTGCAACCAGTCAGGACATCATTGATACAGCAACGATTCTGCAATGTCGTGATGCGTTGGCCTTGGTTGAAAAGCAATTGCAATCTGCTTATGACATTTTATTAAAACAAGCTGAGCGTTACCGTGATCAGGTCATGATTGGACGGACGTGGTTACAGCAGGCCTTGCCGATTACGTTGGGACATAAGTTTGCACGTTATGCAGCGGCATTGCAGCGTGATCTTGAGCGTCTGCAAGCGATGAAAGAGCGTGTATTGACCGCACAACTGGGTGGAGCAGTTGGCTCATTGGCATCTTTAAAAGATCAAGGTTTTGCTGTGGTTAAAGCCTTTGCGGCGGAATTGAAACTCACCGCACCTGAATGTACCTGGCACGGGGAACGTGACCGTATGGTTGAGATTGCCAGTATACTTGCCATGATTGTCGGAAATGTCGGCAAGATGGCAAAAGATTGGTCGCTGCTCATGCAAACCGAAATTGCTGAGGTATTCGAACCAACGGCAAAAGGTCGTGGTGGTTCATCCACCATGCCGCATAAACGCAATCCCGTTGCGGCAGCCTCAATTCTTGCAGCAGCCAATCGTGTTCCTGCATTGATGTCCAGTGTTTATCAAAGCATGGTGCAGGATCATGAACGTGCCTTAGGTGCATGGCATGCCGAATGGCTGGCAATTCCTGAAATTTTTCAGTTATGTGCAGGTGTACTGGAGCGCAGCAATGAAGTATTGCAGGGTATTGAGGTCAATGCTGATGCCATGCAACGCAATCTTGACTGTACTCATGGCCTGATCATGGCGGAAGCGGTGATGATGGCGCTTGCGCCAAAAATTGGGCGTTTAAATGCACATCACCTAGTTGAGCAGGCGTGTCAGCAAGCCGTGGCACAGCGTACACATTTAAAAGATATTTTGGCAGGAATGGACGAGATCACTGCCCAGTTCTCAGCTCAGCAGTTGGATGAGATTTTTCAGCCAGCATCTTATTTGGGCAATATTCAGCAACAAATTGATGCGGTATTGCAGGCAGCACAAGGAGCGTCGAAATGATGATCAAGGTGGTAAATAATCGTCAGAGGCATCAACTTGCAGTGCAGGTACATGGTTTAAAAGATGCGCCTGTGATGATGTTTTCCAATTCACTTGGAACAGATCATGGCATGTGGCAGGCACAGGTTGCCACATTGGCAGAAAATTATCAGGTGGTTACTTATGACACGCGTGGTCATGGTGACAGTGCAGTGATTGCCCATACCACTTTGCAGAATCTTGCAGAGGATGTGGTGGATATTCTCGATGCCTTAGCGATTGAGAAAGCACATTTTTGTGGGATTTCCATGGGTGGCATCACCGCATTGTATTTGGCAATTCATCATGCAGACCGTTTTCACAGTATTACGGTTGCAAACTCTGCTGCAAAAATCTGGACAACAGAGGGTTGGAATAGCAGGGCTGAAAGTGTGGAACAACATGGTTTGGCTGAACTTGTGAAAACCACCCATACACGCTGGTTTAGCGAACATTTTGACTATGCCCACGATGTGTTGGCACAGAAAACCATTCAAAGTCTGGCAATTAGCTCAGCTCAAGGTTATGCCAACAGTTGTCGGGCTTTGGCAGATGCCGATCTGCGGGATCAGCTTAAACAGATTCAAATCCCAACTTTAATTATTGCAGGTCAGTATGACCCTGTGACGACAGTTCAGGATGCAGAATTGATGCATCAGTCTATTCCTCATAGCCAGCTTGAGGTTTTGCCTGCTTCACATCTATCCAATATTGAGCAAGCGCAGGCATTTACTCAGGAACTTACAAAGTTTATCAAAAAAATATAAACGGTTCGTTTTAAAAAGGATTTCGCCTTAAGGAGGCAGATATGGCGTCTCAGGACTATGCCGCTCAAAACAATAGTGCTGCAAAAAATAACAGCATGGATGCACAGGCACTGATTGACAATGCACCAGTCAGTAAATATCAATGGATGATTGCAATTGTTTGTTTTTTCATTGTTTTTGTTGACGGTATTGATACCGCCGCAATGGGTTTTATCGCACCAGCCCTGACACAGGACTGGGGCATTGACCGTTCCCAGCTTGGCCCTGTGATGAGTGCTGCACTGGGTGGCATGATCATTGGGGCACTGGTGTCAGGCCCAACCGCGGACCGCTTCGGACGTAAGATTGTACTTGCGTTTTCCATGCTGATCTTTGGTGGCTTTACGCTTGCGTCTGCCTATGCACAGAATTTAGATCAATTGGTGGTGTTGCGCTTCCTGACAGGTATTGGTTTAGGCGCAGCCATGCCAAACGCAACCACCTTGTTTTCTGAATATTGCCCAACACGGGTACGCTCGTTGATGGTGACCTGTATGTTCTGCGGTTACAACCTAGGCATGGCAACAGGTGGCTTTATCAGTAGCTGGTTGATTCCTGCCTTTGGTTGGCACAGCCTGTTCTTACTGGGTGGCTGGTCGCCGTTGATCTTAATGCTTTTAGTGATTTTCTGCTTACCTGAGTCTTATCGCTTCCTGATTGTTAAGGGCAGAAATCCTGAGAAAGTCCGCAAAATCTTAACGCATATTGCACCAACTCAAATTCAGGGTGCAACAGCATTTCATATTCCCGAAGAACAGTCCAAAGCGGCAGAAAAGAAAAACGTATTCAGCATCTTGTTCTCAAAACAATATGCCAAAGGTACGGTTTTACTTTGGTCAACCTACTTTATGGGTCTGGTGGTGATCTACCTGTTGACCAGTTGGTTGCCAACCCTAATGCGTGAAACAGGCGCAACCCTGGAACGTGCCGCATTTATCGGTGGATTGTTCCAGTTCGGCGGCGTGCTGAGTGCCTTATTCATTGGCTGGGCGATGGACCGTTTTAACCCAAACCGCATTATTGCAGGATTCTACTTTGCCGCTGGATTGTTCGCAATCGCAGTGGGGCAGAGTCTCGGAAATTCAACCTTACTTGCTGTTTTAGTGTTGTGTGCAGGGATTGCCATTAACGGTGCACAGTCTTCCATGCCAGCCTTAAGTGCCCGTTTCTACCCAACCCAATGCCGTGCCACAGGTATTGCATGGATGACAGGGATTGGTCGTTTCGGTGCGGTGTTTGGTGCATGGATCGGTGCGGTGTTACTGGGGAATCACTGGTCATTCACCATGATTCTGAGCATGTTGTTTATTCCTGCAACAGCCGCCGCCGTCGCCATTTTTGTGAAATCTATTGTTGCACATACCGATGCAACTTAATTGAGGAAAAAGTCAATGAATGATGAACAACGTTATCAGCAAGGACTTGAGGTTCGTACCGCAGTATTAGGCGAAGCGCATGTGGGACGTTCACTGCAAAACCTCAATGATTTTAATCAGGATTTCCAGAATTTTATTAGCCGTTATGCGTGGGGTGAGGTGTGGTCCCGTGAGGGGCTGCCACGCCATACCCGTAGTCTGGTCACCATTGCGATTCTATTGGCATTGGGACGTGAGGACGAGCTGCGGATGCATTTAAAAGCCTGCTTTAACAACGGCGTGACCAAAGACGAATTAAAAGAGCTGATTTTACATAGCTCACTCTATGCAGGCTTGCCTGCTGCCAATGCGGCCATGCACATGGCGGAAGACGTATTTAAGGAACTCGGAATTGAGGTACAGCCTGTTTCAGCGAAAGAACAGGATTAAGGAGATAACCATGTTAAAACATACTTTAGGTGCCTATGCACAACGGAATACAGACGATCATCCACCTGCGTATGCACCAGGTTATAAGACCAGTGTGTTGCGTTCACCAAAAAATGCACTGATTTCAATTGCTGAAACACTGACAGAAGTCACAGCACCGCATTTTGCACCGAGTATTTTTGGTGAAAAAGACAATGACCTCATCCTGAACTACGCCACAGAGGGTTTACCTGTGGGCGAACGTATCATTGTGCATGGTTATGTGCGTGACCAGTTTGGCCGTCCTGTTAAAAATGCCTTGCTGGAAGTGTGGCAAGCCAATGCTTCAGGTCGTTACCGTCATCCAAATGACAAGTTTATTGGTGCAATGGACCCTAACTTTGGCGGTTGTGGCCGTACCCTGACCGATGAAAATGGCTTCTATATTTTCCGTACCATTAAACCAGGTCCTTATCCGTGGCGTAACCGTATCAATGAATGGCGACCTGCCCATATCCATTTCTCCTTAATCGCTGATGGTTGGGCGCAACGCCTGATTTCACAGTTTTATTTTGAGGGCGATACGCTGATTGATTCATGCCCGATCATTAAAACCATTCCGTCAGAACAGCAACGCCGCGCCTTAATTGCCCTGGAAGATAAAAACAACTTTATCGAGTCAGATAGCCGCTGCTACCGCTTTGACATCACCCTGCGTGGTCGCCGTGCAACCTACTTTGAAAATGATTTGACCTGATTGGGAGTAAGACAATGAACACATGGAATTTTCAGGAATTGAAAGAAACCCCATCACAGACAGGTGGGCCGTATGTACATATTGGCTTATTACCGCAACAGGCCAATATTGAGGTGTTTGCACATAATTTTGATAACCAGTTAGTGAATGACAAAACTCAGGGCGAACGTATCCGAATCGAGGGGCAAGTCTTTGATGGACTGGGTTTGCCATTAAGGGATGTATTACTGGAAATCTGGCAGGCCGATGCCAATGGCGCCTATCCAAGTCAGGCCGATACTCAGGGCAAAACTGCCGATCCAAACTTTTTAGGTTGGGGTCGTACAGGTGCGGACTTTGAAACAGGCTTTTGGCACTTTAACACCATTAAGCCTGCTGCCGTGGCAGGGCGCAAAGGGTCAACGCAGGCACCACATATTGCTGTCGCTGTCTTTGCCCGTGGCATCAATATTGGTTTGAATACCCGTATCTACTTTGAGGATGAAACCGAAGCCAATGCCAATGATCCTGTTTTAAACAGCATTGAATGGGCAACCCGTCGCCAAACCCTGATTGCAAAACGCAGTGAAGTGAATGGGGAAATTGTCTATCGCTTTGATATTCGGATTCAGGGCGAAGATGAAACAGTGTTTTTTGATATTTAGATATTGAAGGATAGGCGAACACAGTTCGCCACTACATTTAGGTCATTTTGTAGGGTCGAACTGTGTTCGACCACTATATGCCCATTTGGCAATAGATCTGAATTGACACAACTGATTAAGGAAGATGGAAATGAAATTACAAAAATTAGCAGCAATTATATTGGCAATGAGTCCTTTATTTACGGTTCAAATGGCACAGGCACAAGACAATGCGCAAAAACAGGTGGAGTTGGCTGAACTTGCCAAACTTCCTGTAAAAACCATTGTGCCGATTACCGCTAAAACCAGAGAGCAGGCACTTGAACAGGCAAAAGTAATCGCTGCCAATTCCGATGCTGATCTTGCTGAATTTCGCATTGATTTACTGGATTTTGCCAATGACACGAAACAGGTGATTGCACTTGGTCAGGAGCTTCGCCAGATTTTAGCTACAAAGCCAATCATTGCAACCATTCGTACCCATAACGAGGGTGGAAAGTTGACCATTAGTGATGCTGACTATGGCAAGATCTATCAAGCCTACTTAAGTCAACCACAACCATTTATGGATATGCTGGATGTGGAAATGTTCCGTGATCAGCAGGTGGTGAAAAATACGGTCAAACTGGCGCATGACAAAAAAGTGCTGATCGTGATGTCAAACCATGATTTCCAAAAGACACCGAGCGAAGACGAAATTGTTAAACGCCTACTCAAGCAGGATGAACTGGGTGCGGATATTTTAAAAATTGCGGTGATGCCACAAAGCAAACAGGATGTTTTCACCTTAATGAATGCGACTTTAAAAGTCAGCCAGCAATCTAAAAAGCCATTACTCACCATGTCGATGGGCAAACTTGGCACCATTTCACGGATTGCCACTGCCAATATGGGCGGTAGCTTTAGCTTCGGCATGATTGGCGAGGCATCTGCGCCAGGTCAGATTGATGTGACTCAACTCAAGCAGTTCTTAAAAACGGTTCAACCGACACAATAATTGAAAGGAATATCAAAATGAAACTAATCTCATTACGTCTCAGCACATTGGCAGTCGGTTTGGCAATTTCAGGCATGGCAGCAGCGGAAACCTATATTGTTGACCGTTATCAGGATGATTCTGAAAAAGGTTCATTCCGTTGGGCGATTGAACAGGCCAACAGCAAACCAACAGAAGCCAGTGAAATTCAGGTTCAGGCGGTGGGTAAGGCACCTTATGTCATTCAAGTCAAAAGTCCACTTCCTGAAATCAAGGCACCTGTCAAAATTATTGGGACACAGTGGGCAAAAACAGGCGAGTTTATTGCCATTGATGGATCAAGCTATATCAAGGGCACAGGTGTGGAAGCCTGTCCAGGTGCGGTTGAGGGACAGTTTGGAACCAATGTGCGTACTACCACTTTACCTGGCATTGTATTGCGTGACATTCATGGTGTGACCATTCAGGGTCTGGAAATTCGCCATTTCTGTATTGGTATCTTAATGAATCGTGCCAGCAATAACCTGATTCAGCATAACCGTATTATGCACAATTATGGTGGTGCAGGTGTGATGTTGACAGGTGATGATGGTAAGGGTAACCCAACTGCAACCACCACCAATAACAACAAGGTGATCGACAACTATTTTCAGGACAATGGCGATGGGTTGGAACTGACCCGTGGTGCAGCATTTAACTTGGTTGCCAATAACCAGTTTATTTCAACCTCTGCCAATCCTGAACCATCGCAAGGGATCGAAATTCTTTGGGGCAATGACAATGCCGTGGTGGGTAACAAGTTTGAAAACTACTCAGATGGTTTACAGATCAATTGGGGTAAGCGCAATTACATTGCCTATAACGAGCTGACCAACAACTCCAATGGCTTTAACCTGACAGGCGATGGCAATATCTTTGACAGCAATAAGGTACATGGTAATCGAGTCGGGATTGCCATTCGCTCTGAAAAAGATGCCAATGCACGAATTACACTGACCAAAAACCAAATCTGGAATAACGGCAAAGACATCAAGCGCTGTGAGGCAGGCGGAAGCTGTGTACCGAACCAGCGTTTAGGTGCGATTATTTTTGACATTCCAGGCTTGGAACATGCCCACTTTGTCGGTTCTCGTGGTCATGGCGTAAAAATTGACCCTGCAAACCTGCAAAAAACCTGTCAGCAGCCAAACGAACAGGGCTGTAACCAACAACCAAACCAGGGTATTCAGGCACCTAAACTTAGCCTATCCAAAGGTCAGGTTGTGGTTGAAGTTAAAGGACAACCAAACCAGCGTTATCAAGTTGAGTTCTTTGGTAATTCATCAGCCAATTCAGGCGAGGCTGAGTTTTATTTAGGTTCAAGCGTTGCGGTGACCAATGCACAGGGTATTGCCACTGTGGCGTGGAAACCAACCACGAAAGCTGCCTCTCTGACTGCAAATGTTACAGATCAATTCGGTGCAACTTCTGAACTGAGTTCAGCAGTAAAATTGAAATAAGGCTAGGGAGATTTTGACATGAATACACATTCTTTACTCCTGAAAATGAGCTGTCTAGCGATTGCCATCTGTGCGGTGCAAAGTAGTTTTGCCGATCAGCCGTGGTCTCAAGAGCGTCAGTGGCTGTTGGGTGATTGGAATGGACAACGCCAACAACTCGAAAAAGACGGTTATAAATTTACCGCAGCGATAATGAGTCAATCGGCAACCCATCTGGATGGTGGCTATAACGATGACAATGCCTTTAAAAATGCGGCTCAACTGGCCTTGGGCGCGAATTTTGATCTGGAAAAAATTGCGGGCTGGAAAAATACCACAGCCAATATTTTAATTACCAAGCGTGATGGCAATGCTTTGACCCTTGATCGAATTAAAGATCCGCGTTCCAGTGCATTAGGCAATTCACAGGAAATCTACGGGCGTGGCAAAATTTGGCGTTTAACCCAGGCATGGGTAAAAACAGGATTCGCTGATAATACCGTTCAATTCAAGATTGGACGCATGGGCATGTCTGACGACTTCAATGGTTCGCAGTGTGAATTCCAGAACCTGCTGTTATGTGGTGGGCAACTTGGAAAATCCATTGGTTCGATTTGGTACAACCTCCCTGTAGGACTATGGGGAACCAATGTTAAATATCAATTTGCACCTGAATGGACACTCGGTGTTGGTGTTTATGAGGTCAATCCTGACAATACCAAAACTGACAAAGACAGTGATGGTTTTAACTTGGATATGGATCATGTCAAAGGCGCAACCATTCCAGTTGAACTGGCATGGCGACCAAAGTTGGCAGCCTTTCATGGGTTGGCAGGTGAATATAAGGTCGGTGCGCTATATTCCACTGCTGAAGCCAACGACATTGCCACAGCAGGCAAAATCCATGATGGTAAACACAGCTTTTGGCTGAATACCCAGCAACAGCTTACACAAAAAGATGGCGATCCAAAACGTGGCTTATTTGCCAGTTTTAATGCTGTGATCAATGATAAGGCCACCACGGCTGTGCAAAGCACCCAACAGCTTGCGTTCTGGTACAGAGGTGCATTTGATAGCCGTCCCAATGATTCCATCGGTTTTGGTGTTGCCAATTATCTGGTCAATGATCGTTATAAAGACCGTCAAATTGCAACCAATACCAGTCGTGGTTATGACCAATATGATGCGCTTGCAGCCGACTATGTACCTGTTCAGCGTGATGAACTCAATGTTGAGTTGAACTATACCTATCAATGGTCGCCTGCGGTGATGCTCAGACCAAACCTGCAATACATTCATCAACCTGCTGGTGTTAAAGAGGTGGATGACGCGTGGGTTGCGGGTTTAAGTATGCGCGTGAATTTCTAAAAAGGAGTATGAGCTATGTCTGAATCTACAGGCTCACATACCATACTGAAAATATGGTGTTTTATTCTAGGACTGGCTTTGTTGCTGACTGGACTGTTTTTTACAGTGGGTGGCTTTAAGCTGGCGACACTCGGAGGATCATGGTATTTCGTGATCTCTGGTTTATTAACCCTTGCCTCGGCATTTTTCATTTTTAAGAAAAATGCACTTGGGGTATGGTTATTCAGTCTGGTTTTTGTCGGAACAATTGTTTGGTCCTTGTTTGATGCAGGCTGGGAGTTCTGGCCTTTATTCTCAAGATTGATGTTCCCCGCAGGCGTTTTTGCGGCACTGATGTTTAGCTTGCCTGCCATTCGCCGTTATCAGTTTCAACCAAGTGCGGATTTACCCGCCTATGGCTTAGGTGTGTTGACTGTTTTGGGAATGGTGATTGGACTTTATCAAATGTTCCAGCCACATCCAACTGTTGCGGCATCGGGTGAGAAATTACCCTTGGTTCCTGTCAAGACAGACATGAAGCAAACCAACTGGGAACATTATGGGCAGGATTCAGGTGGTAGCCGCTTTGCCGCATTGGACCAAATTACCCGTGACAATGTACATCAGTTAAAAGAAGCCTGGCGTTTCCGTACGGGTGATTTCACTACGGGTACAGGTAATGGGGCGGAAGACCAGATGACCCCGTTACAGGTCGGCAACAAGCTGTTTTTGTGTACGCCACATAACAATATTTTTGCTCTGGAAGCCGATTCAGGTAAGCAGCTTTGGAAAGCTGAGGTCAACTCCAAGTCGGATGCATGGGAGCGTTGTCGTGGTGTTGCCTATTTTGACTCAACTCAGCCGTTGCTACAGCCAACATTGGCAGGCGCAACCCCTGTAAACGCAGTGGCAAACAATACTTCATGTTTACGTCGTGTATATACCAATACGCCAGATGGTCGCTTAATTGCGGTGAATGCTGATACAGGTGAACGCTGTAAAGACTTTGGTGTCGATGGAACAGTGGACTTGCTCAAGGGCTTGGGTGAGGGAACAACTGCACCACGTTTTGAAGTCACTTCTGCGCCAACCATTGCAGGTAGTGTGATTGTGGTGGGTAGCCGTATTGCCGATAACTTTGCCGCAGATATGCCTGGTGGTGTTATTCGTGCCTACGATGTCATTACAGGTGAATTGCGTTGGGCTTTCGATCCACGTAACCCTGATCCAAATTACGTGTTAAAAGAGGGTGAAACCTATAAACGCAGTTCGGCAAACTCATGGGCAGCAATGTCTTATGATCCGCAAATGAATACCGTATTCCTGCCAATGGGTAGCTCATCTGTGGATGTATGGGGCGGAAACCGTCAACCTTTAGACCATAAATACAACTCATCTGTCCTTGCCCTGGATGCAACCACAGGTAAAGAGAAATGGGTTTATCAAACTGTTCATAATGATCTTTGGGACTTTGACTTGCCAATGCAGCCAAGTCTGGTCGATTTTCCAATGAAAGATGGCAGCAATAAACCTGCTGTGGTGATTGGAACTAAATCAGGGCAGTTCTTTGTACTGGATCGAGTCACAGGCCAGCCATTAACCAAAGTGGTTGAGCAGCCTGTAAAACCTGCCGATATCAAAGGTGAACAATACAGCCCAACACAACCTCGTTCAGTTGAAATGCCGCAAATTGGCAACCAAACCTTGACTGAGTCGGATATGTGGGGTGCAACGCCATTTGATCAACTGATGTGCCGTATCAACTTTAAATCTATGCGCTATGAGGGCTTGTTTACCGCACCAGGCACAGATGTTTCGCTCAGCTTCCCAGGTTCTTTGGGTGGCATGAACTGGGGCAGTATCGCCTTTGATCCAAGTCATCAATATATGTTTGTCAATGACATGCGTTTAGGGTTATGGATTCAGTTGATTGAACAAACCCCAGAAGACTTGGCTGTTCAGGCCAATGGTGGTGAAAAAGTCAACACAGGTATGGGTGCCGTGCCAATGAAAGGCACACCATACAAGGTGAATAAAGACCGTTTCTGGTCGAAGCTGATGATTCCATGTCAAAAACCGCCGTATGGCACCATGACTGCAATTGATATGAAAACCCGTCAGGTTGCATGGCAAGTGCCAATGGGAACAGTGCAGGATACGGGTCCAATGGGAATTAAGATGGGCTTGCCTGTGCCGATTGGCATGCCAACCATTGGTGGTCCAATGGCAACACAGGGTGGTTTGGTATTCTTTGCCGCAACTCAAGACTATTACCTGCGCGCATTGGATTCATCTTCAGGCAAGGAGCTTTGGAAAGCACGCTTACCTGTGGGTAGCCAGGGTACACCGATCAGCTATGTTTCACCTAAAAACGGTAAACAGTATGTGATGATCACTGCGGGCGGTGCTCGTCAATCCCCTGATCATGGCGATTATGTGATTGCTTATAGCTTGAACTAAACCTTGAATTATTAAGCAACATAAAACGGCAATCATGAGTGGTTGCCTTTTTTTATTATTTCAGGAAATTAAGTGGTAGCAGTCAGAACAGGCATCTGTGTTGCGTCAGAGACCACCGCAAACTGTGGTTGGGCATTTTGCCCCAGTTGATAATCTGAAAAATTCACCTGCCAGAAACCCAGACTTGCAGTTGTGGCAATATAGAACACCTGATTATCATGATCACGGACAATTTCCCATTGGGTATAGTCACCCTTGATATTGTCAGCTTGCTCTATACATTGTTCACGGGTGACATAAATGCCCTTAATCACATTCATCGCATGTGCAATTGCAGCGGTATTACTTGGACGTTTAGCCTGATTCAACCACGGAATTGAATAGTTCAAGGTCATGGTTGTGCGTAGAAAACGGTCAGAGGGTAACGCTGATGAGGACAGCCCAATTGAACCACCGCCATTGCCTGCTCGGTTAACATTCATGCCTATGATGGTTTTACTGGCTGTTTCGACATTGGTTACGCCGAGATAGTTTTCCAGATTGGTACGATGCCATTCAATAAATGGGGTATTGGTCATGACACCAATATCGGTGTTATCGGTAATGGATAATTGCCCATCCCTAAATTCAAGTACCAGACTCGCCCCAGTTTTATCATGGAACTGGAAATGAATGGGAATGAGGTTTTTAAGCTCATCAGTTTTATTTAATTCACTTTGTTCAGAAAATTGTAGTGGATCCCAGAAATATAATACCTCACCTAATGAAGTGGGTTTACCTTGCTGAATCGCATATAAATCATTTTTTAAAGTTTCAACCGAGGAATAGTTGGAGGCTGCCCAGCCACAAATATCCAGTGCGGAAATCAGCTTGGCATTTTGCGGAGCATCAGCCTTTTTAGGATAAAGGGAGGGTGGTAACCATAGTGCGGCAGCAGAAAACCCCTCGGTATTCATGGCATCGCATAATTTGGTATCCAGTATATTCAGTGGCAGTTTTATACCAATCCCCATAAATCCATATTTTGCCTGCCATTGATAGGCAGGGGCAGATGGGCTGAAGGTATCAATCGCCTTTAAGGAGGTCGCCAGTGGAATAGCTGCCAATTGCCATGTAAAGGTGGCGGCAAAATCCATGGTACGTCCAGAAATGCGGTAACCTGTGGTTTGGGGTAGGATAAACTCGGTACACATATTATTTTCTCTTTTGATTATTGGAATGGGCCATTGTTATTTGTTGGCTTTATTATCTAATCTTATTATATAGATTTTCTAAAAATTAATAAGATGAGATGAGCCTGAAAACTAGCAGATGATATTTGTAAAGTCAATTTAGAATTTATTCAAAATAGATTTAGTGGCTGTAGTAGATAGGCCTAAATATCTATCCAAATGAGTGGTGTTTTTAACTGCTCTTTTGGACTTGTATAATTGAATCTAAATCTTGTGAAGCAATACTTCTCATCTTTAATAAAAAATATAAAGGCATTTCGGTCAATATCGTGATATTGTCTTAGTGTCTTGCACAATCTTGACATAAACTTTACCATCACGTTTAAGCATACCAAATACGGCTATTTTTTCCGCAGCTCCACGACCACATTTTCTCTTGCGAACACCACCAAAATAACTTTCATCTAAATCAATTTTCCCCTTAAAAACTTCTATGGCATCTTGGTTAAGATGGTACATGATGACTTAGCGTATTTTCCTATAAAACAAAGCAGCAAAATTAGGGCTGAATACCGAGTAAATCTGCTGCTGTTCTAGCGGTTACTTCTGTTATAAAAAACTCAAACAATTTTCTTTGATTTTTTTACTTGGGTCTGTTGACATTTCATAATGGCAACCAAATGTATATGCAAGCTAAAGCAACCGCATTTTCATAATTACGTTTTAGCTTGTCATATCGAGTCGCTATTCCTCTAAAGTGCTTCAATCTAGCAAAGGCATTTTCCACTAAGTGCCTAATTTTATATAAATTCCAATCCATATGTTGATTGTTGGACTGAGTATTTGATTTTCGTGGAATATTAGCTTGTGTATCTGTCGCCCTTATTTGCTCTCGTAATGGTTCAGAGTCATAACCCTTATCAGCACATAGAATCTCGGCTTCTTCTAAATCTAATTTTGCGACTAGCTCAGGCGCAACCTTAACATCATGTGTTGTTCCATTTGTGATCATAATCTCAATTGGATTACCATAAGAATCAACGGCTAAATGTATTTTTGAACTATTCCCACCAATGCTTTTTGATATGCCTTGATCTTTTAATCCAGCAGAGTGTTGATGTGCCCTGACATGGGAACCATCGATAAAAATCCACTCTTTATCTGTATGTTTACTGATTAATTTAAATATTTTCATTAACTTATTTCGTTTAGACCATCGACTATATTTTTTGAATATTGAATTTGGATTACCAAAATCTGGTGGTAAATCTCGCCATGGGCAACCTGTTCTAATTCGATAAAGAATGGCTTCAATAAAATTTCTAAGATTTCGTTTGAGATAGATATCAAAATTACGCAGAATAGTTTCTAACTTTGACCAGTGTTGATCATTCAGCATTGTGCGAGGCATAGCGAATAGTAAATTTGGTTTGGCGATTGAATTTTACTTACTCGCTATTTTTTTATACAGCAAATGTCAACACTCCCTAATATATTGAAAGATATTCAGAAAGGCTTGCAGCAGTCAGTTCAGGCTTTGAATTGAAAAACGTCCCATTATGTCTTAAACACAGTGGGACGTATTAAGTTAGGCTAATTTTTGATATGGTTCATATTGAAGATCCGCAATTTGCTTATCCCAGAATTGTTGCCATAAATCACAATATTCAAAACTTATTTTAGCAATCAGTTCATAGTCATTTTCAGTACATGCCTGAGCCAGAACAAACCACAAGTCGTCTTCATGATCATCATCTGCTGCTTCAGCAGTTTCATCATGAGAAACCCCATGAACATAGTAATAGCCACTATCCACATCAAAGCCAACAGCATGTGTTGCCTGACGTAAAGCTGGACTAAACAAAATAACCTCTTCCTCTGCCACGGCTAGAAGTGCTGCAACAGCCTTGTAGTCATTAAATGAATTTTCTAGATATGTTCGTACTTTCTCTGCAATTAAGGATGGCTGGTAGGTATTACGCTCAGTTTCACTAATTCCAAAGTCATTTAACACATCTTCAAACAAAGGATAGTGAGCGTATTCAGGGTTGCCTGAATAATAACCATCCTGATCCAAACCAGGGCGGAAACCAAACTCATCCAGAATGTTTAACGTCAACAGGAAACGGGGAAACATTTTGGAACCAGATTCAAGACGGGGTTCAAGCTGTCTGGTCTGGAATTGTGCCATGAGTAGGGCATCAGTAAACACCTGCACAATGGCATGGCGATATTCCAAATGAATCTTCTGTAATGATTCCTTATCAATCACGCCATCATTGAGCATTTGAATTGCAGGATGCTTAGACACGGGATGACTGGAAATATCAGCTCTTAGCTTATTTAAAAAGGCGATGTTTTTTTCCCAGACTTCAGTCGAAATACTTCTTTTCATTCCGTCTAAAGCATTTTTTCTTGGGTCATTAAAGTTTTCGAATTTTATTGCCATGATATATATATCCTTTTAATTTATATTATTGCTATATCCTGATTGCTTCTAGATTGGCTTTTATTTGCATCTTGCTACTTGCTATAACCAGAAGCTAATTTTTTTGGATTGATAGAATATAAAATCTTTTTTTGCTTAAATCAATTTTTTAATAGTACTAAATAAATTTAATTTTAATTTAAATGTGGTTAATATTTATGTGTAGTTTAATTTAATAATTAATTTAATTTAAATTTTTGTTAAATTAATTTTAATAGTTGTGTTTTCTACTTAAGTATCAAGATATTTTATAGTAGTTGTTTTGTTGCATGAGTTGAATTAGCATGGAGTGAATATGGAAACATAAAAAATATGGCTGCCAGACTCGTTCCAGCTCTGCCATAAAAATATATTAGAAATTTTAAAGGAAAATAAAGATGTCAAAAAAAGAAGATATTATTAAAACGGCTTTAAATCTATTCAATCTTCATAGTTATGGTTCCGTTGGGGTGGATCGAATCATTCTTGAGTCTGGTGTGGCAAAAATGACTTTCTATAAATATTTTCCGTCCAAGGAAAAACTGATAGAGGTTTGTTTAGAAAGAAGAAATGAGAATATCCAAGCTGAGATCCTAGCGACTTTAGACAAAAAAAGAGAGGATGACTACTTAGGTAGAATCAAGGCCATTTATTTATGGTATCTAGACTGGTTTAAGTCGGATGACTTTAATGGCTGCATGTTCCAAAAAGCAACGGTTGAAATCTTAAAGCAATATCCCTCTGTGGCCCGTCCTATAGAGGAATATCGCCAATGGCTGAGCCAGCTTTCAGAAGATTTATTTACTAAGGTTAAGGTGGCTGAACCCCATGTTTTAGCTTCAATGTTTATTAATATTTTAGATGGAATGACGGTTTACGCTAAAATGAGTCAGGACTATCTACAAATAGAACAGTCATGGAGTTATATAGAAAGACTGGTAATAATGGATCAATCTAATAATATTTTACCTGAAGCGAGTTAGAATAGGATATCGGTTTTATTCTAGGGGGTAATGATGGTGGTAGGATACTATATGTAAATAATGGTATCTATTTTAAAATTCAATAGGGGTAATGTATATGAAACTTGATTGTTATTTCGTAGTTTAAACTATTAAATACTGACCGCTCATATTGCCATTTTAGTTTATAGGATAGGTAATAAAATTGTAATCATTGAGTCAAGCAGTTTAACTTCTATATATCGAACAAATATTTAGCAAATTAATAATAGCCTTAGTTCATCCTCCTTTTCAGTAGGAGCTTTATGAACACAGGGCAAGACTTTTTGTGTTGGATGATCTACTGCTAAACGCCAAAGATGCCCTGAGCCTAAATTCACAGGTTTTGCATTGGGTTTAGGCTGATAATGTAGATCAAAAAAATAGTCTTCCAGAAAATTTTCAAATTCAGCCTCTGAACCATCATGTAATTTTTTGAGTTTTTCCCTGATTTCTGGAATCAAAATTTTCTGTTCAACCTGATCATTGGGCAGGATTTCACTTGCAGAGCCATGATAGGTACATAGAAAAGTATCCGTTTCGATAGGTGAGCGATCAACATGGTAGGAATAGACATCTGTTGAAATGAAATCGAGCTCTTCGTCGCGTTCATAATTTTTAATTAAGTTAAGAGATGGGGATGCTCCAAAATCAGCTAATAGCTGTATATCCTCCAAGATAATTTTTCTTGCCAAATCGCCTTTTTCTGAAAGTTGCAGTGCTAAAAGATCTTTAACGGAGACTTCTGTGATGCTTTCTTTTAACTCAAGTTTGGCCACAATCTCTGTAAAGTCGCCAACCAAATTTCTATACCAGCAAATGGCATTCATATCTCCTTGAAAATTTCTGTTTATAAGTTCAGAAAAAGTAGAAACCACGCCAATTTGATTGCTATTAGAAAATTTATTCTTCATATCAGGGCTAAACTATAGATCGCACCTCATTATATACCTGGCTTTATAGAAATATTGTGTTTCGATCTAAAATGGTTTTAATTATGACAGTTCAAATTATAAGATCTGATTGCTTTAGCCAAGTAAATCAATCAAAGAACAAGGCAATAGGGCTTTCAGGAGGCTTTGGATTATTAGTCCGCACAGCAATGCAGTACCAGTTTTAAGGTGTGATAGGAAAGGGGTTTAGCTATTCAGTAAATGTTGCAATAGTCAGCCTAGGCATTGAATTAAAAAATATTCTTTAAAAGAAACAGGGACTAAGCTTATTAACCCCTGTTTAATTAAAATCATTTAAATCTTGAGTTTTTTTAACCCACGACTTACACCATTTTGCAGGGCTGCTTTAACGATTGGCCCAATAAAAGGAAGTCTACCCTTGAACGTAATGGTGTAGTCTAAACGGGTACGGTTATTTCCCAGATCAGTAAACTTCATCACACCTCGGTGGTCTTTTATCGGTGTAATACCCTTGGTAATGGCGTACTCAATCAGTTCATTTTCTTGATAGACCAGATTGGTCTCAACAAATGATGGTGACAGTGGAATTGACATTTTACGGGCAGAGCCGACACCATTACGTGCATCCTCGCCATTCGCTATACGGGTAACTTTAGCTGGCGCAAAGATTTTGCTTAGGTTTTCGTGTTCACTCAAGATGGCAAAGACCTTTTCTACAGGTGCATTAAATTCTTGTATGATTTTGACTTGTTGTGTTTTTAACATTGAGCATTCCCTCTGAATAAAATTGACATGGATGATTGTCAGATTAATGATGTTAGCATCCTTTAATTTTTTAGGGAATTGTAGTCTGTCGGAGTTTTTCTCAATTAGATTTATTCATCATCCATTGCATTGCTATAAAACTTCACATCAATCGTAATGCGGTCACGACCATTGTTCATGCGCCATCGATTGGTGTCGCTGAGTGAATATCTTAGTAATTTGGATCAGTCCAAAAGATGAATAAGCTGATATTTTCTCAGCCTAAGATGAAGTCTTTTCATTTTCCAATGCTGAACACCACAGAATACGTCATCATGAATTTTATTCACTTTTTTGTGAAATTAACTCGTTTTTATTCATGTGATGCTTTCGGTATAAATCCCATCATTCAAGTTTTATCGTAGAATTTAGAGTGGTGAATCACAATGAGCAAAGCGTTTACATTTACGATTAAGCGTATTCGTTTCGATGAAAACTATCGTCCCTCAGACAATACACGTATCACAACCAACTTTGCGAATTTAGCCAGAGGCGAGCGTCGTGAGGAGAACTTGCGCAATACGCTGAAAATGATTGACAATCGTTTCAATGCCTTGGCACATTGGGATAATCCTAAAGCAGACCGTTATTCCGTTGAGCTTGATATCATCTCGGTTGATATTGATGTGGAAGGCAAAGGCGAGACGTTTCCTACGATTGAAATCTTAAAAACCAATATTGTCGATCATAAAACCAATAAACGTATTGAAGGCATTGTTGGCAACAATTTTTCCTCTTATGTACGCGATTATGACTTTAGTGTCTTACTGCCAGCCCATAACAAAGATCAAGCTAAATTTAGTTTGCCAGAAAACTATGGTGAGTTGCATGGCAAAATCTTTAAGTCTTTTTTAAATTCAGACGTTTATAAAGCCAATTTTGCTAAATCACCTGTGATCTGTCTCAGTGTTTCAACCACCAAGACTTATCATCGCACTGCCAATCAACATCCTGTACTTGGTGTGGAATATCAGCAGGACGATTATTCCTTAACTGATGAATATTTCGCAAAAATGGGCTTAAAAGTTCGCTATTTCATGCCGCCAAATAGTGTTGCACCATTGGCATTTTATTTTCGTGGAGACTTGCTGCGTGATTACACTGACCTTGAGTTGATTGGCACCATTAGCACCATGGAAACTTTCCAGAAGATTTATCGCCCTGAAATTTACAATGCCAATTCGGTGGCAGCACAAAGCTATCAACCAAGTTTGAATTATCAGGATTTTTCACTGACTCAAATTGTCTATGATCGTGAAGAACGTAGCCGATTGGCGATTGAACAAGGTAAATGGACTGAACAACATTTTATCAAGCCATACCAAAATATCCTTGAGCAATGGGCTGCGAGCTACACCGATAAAACCGAAGCCGCTTAAATTCACCAATTATAGAAAAGATGATTGATCATGACGAAAATATTATTACCGACTTCAACTGCGGGTAGCTTGCCGAAACCATCTTGGATTGCAGAACCTGAGAAACTTTGGTCACCCTGGAAATTAGAGGGTGATGACCTGATTCAAGGCAAACGTGATGCGTTGCTGGTATCCTTGCAGGAACAACTACATGCAGGCATTGATATTGTCAGTGATGGTGAGCAGACTCGCCAACACTTTGTCACCACATTTATTGAACATCTGCATGGCGTTGATTTTGAAAAACGTGAAACGGTCAGAATTCGTAATCGTTATGATGCCAGTGTCCCGACTGTATTTGAGGCTGTTTCTCGTCAAAAGCCAGTTTTTGTGGAAGATGCCAAGTTTTTACGTCAGCACACCACACAACCGATTAAATGGGCACTTCCTGGCCCAATGACCATGATTGATACGCTGTACGATGCACATTATAAAAGCCGTGAAAAACTGGCTTGGGAATTTGCCAAAATTCTGAATGAAGAAGCCAAAGAGTTGGAAGCGGCAGGTGTGGATATTATCCAGTTTGATGAGCCTGCTTTTAATGTGTTTTTTGATGAGGTGAATGACTGGGGCGTAGCCACTTTGGAACGAGCCATTGAAGGGCTGAAATGCGAAACGGCTGTGCACATTTGCTACGGCTATGGCATCAAAGCCAATACCGACTGGAAAAAGACGCTGGGTTCAGAATGGCGTCAATATGAAGAGGCATTTCCAAAACTGCAACAGTCTAAAATCGACATTGTCTCACTGGAATGTCATAACTCACGTGTACCAATGGATTTGATTGAACTGATTCGTGGCAAAAAAGTCATGGTGGGTGCAATTGATGTAGCAACCAACAGCATTGAAACGCCAGAGCAAGTGGCGGATACATTGCGTAAGGCATTGCAATTTGTTGATGCAGATAAGCTTTATCCATCCACTAACTGTGGTATGACTCCATTATCTCGTGATGTTGCTAGAGGCAAGTTACATGCGTTAAGCGCAGGTGCGGAAATCGTCCGTAAAGAAATCTTGGGCAAATAATTTAGCATTGAAAGCATAATGTAAAAGTGACCTGTTTAATGGGTGTTTAGGATTAAACAGGTTATTTTTATTGGGAATAAAATGATGATTGAAGCAATAGACTTTAGAAATGCAATGTCGTTGTTAAGCAGTGCGGTCAATGTCGTGACCACAGCAGGGGCATCAGGTCGTTATGGTTTTACTGCATCTGCGGTGTGTGGTGTGTCGGATAGTCCTGCGACTTTATTGGTCTGTATGAATAGAGCTGCGAGTTCGCATATTCATTTTATCGAAAATAAAATCCTAAGTGTCAATGTGTTGGCTGAACATCAGCAACATCTTTCTAATGCATTTTCCTCTAAAATCAGTCCAGAAGAGCGCTTTAAACAAGCCATTTGGACAGAACTGGAAACAGGTTCACCGATTTTAACAGATGCTTTAGTTAGCTTTGATTGTGAGATTGAGCAAATTCAGGAAGTGGGCACACATAGTATTTTTATCTGCCGTATTGTTGCAATTCAACAAAGTCAGCAAGAACAAGGCTTGGTTCATTTTAATCGTGCTTATTATCATGTCGGGCATCATGTGTCAGGCAAAACTCGTTCAATCTAACGCTGTATTTAACCTCAAATTTTTAAGCAAGTATCTCTATCGTGGAATTAATCATTTTTTTTGCAATCGGCGCATTGGCTGGATTTGCCGCTGGGCTGTTTGGTGTGGGTGGTGGAACCATCATTGTTCCGATTCTATATATCGTGTTTACCCAAATGGGTTATGACCCTGAAGTGATCATGCATATGGCTTTGGGAACCTCGTTGGCGACCATTATCGTCACCTCGATCAGTTCATTGATGGCACACAATAAAAATGGTGCGGTCATCTGGTCAGTGTTTAAAAATCTGACACCTAGCATGGCGATTGGATCTTTTTTTGGGGCGGGGATTGTAGGATTATTATCTGGCGCACATTTACAATTGATTATTGGCATTTTTGTGATCTGGGTTGCCTATACCATGTTTATGGGTGCAAAAAAGGTCATCGATCAGACGAAACAGCTTCCATCCACTCCTAAACAAGTTATTGCTGGGACAGGAATTGGTGTGGCTTCTGCAATTTTTGGTATTGGAGGAGGAAGTTTAACTGTACCTTATCTCAACCATTATGGTGTGGTTATGCAGAAAGCTGTTGGAACATCAGCCGCATGTGGTTTACCGATTGCCATCGCTGGCGCTTTGGGATTCATGTTTTTTGGAATGAAAGAGCATATTCATGTTCCGAATAGTATTGGCTATGTCCATATTTATGCCTTTCTAGGCATTAGTGTCATGAGTTTTTTTACCGCAAAACTGGGTGCAAAAGCGGCACATGCCTTATCACCAGCCGTGTTGAAAAAATGTTTTGCAGTCATGTTATGTATCGTGGGGTGTTTCTTCATTTTTAAGGGATTACATTGAGATAGATTTATTTGATTCCCGCTGATGAAAAGTCCACTCAGTAATCTGCACCCTTTAAACCTAATTTAAAGGGTGCTTTGCTATGGCTAAATATTCTCATAACTTTTGATACATTCGATGAATAAACTCACCGTCGTATTTATTCCCGCCACCAGCGTGTGTTTGCCTGTGGGGCTTCAAGATTCAGCATTTCGCCCATTTGTGGTGTACACACGACCACATCTTGATGCTCAGCCAATGCCACAATGCGTTCAAATGGATCATCCCAGACATGCAGTGCCAGATCAAAAGTTCCATTATGTATAGGCAAAAGATTTTTGCCTTTTAAGTCCAGATGGGCTTGTAGAGTTTGTTCAGGGTGCATGTGGACATCAGGCCAATCCTGACCGTAAGCCCCTGTTTCGATCAACGTCATATCAAAAGGACCATAGTGTTCCCCAATTTCTTTAAAGCCATTAAAGTAGCCTGTGTCTCCACTAAAGAATATACGCAGGTCATTATCAATAATGACCCATGATGCCCACAAGGTGGCATTGCTATCAGATATGCCACGACCTGAGAAATGGTGTGCGGGTGTCGCCACCAAATGTAGACCGTGAATATGGGTGTCTTGCCACCAGTCCAGTTGCTGGACTTTGTCCGCAGGTACGCCCCATTTGATCAAGGTATCCCCAACACCAAGCGGGGTGATGAAGTGTTCCACCTTATCCATCAGTTGCATGATTGCATCATGGTCAAGATGATCATAATGGTTATGCGACAAGATTACCCCTTTGATGGGTGGTAGCTCGGCAATGCTGATTGGTGGTAGGTGAAAGCGTTTCGGCCCGATCCACTGAAAGGGGGAGGCACGTTTGGAAAATACAGGATCTGTCAGCCAAAATTCACCACCTAACTTTAATAACACAGTTGAATGTCCAAGCCGAAACAGGGAGCGATTAGGTGCGGCAAGTAATTGCTGCTGTGTGAGGGTTTTTACAGGAATGGGCTTATGGGGTACAGTGCCAGCAGGTTTATTAAATGCAAAGCGCCACATAAGTTGCAGGGTTTTCCACAAAGTTGTTTTATGTAGGTTGGGGCTTAGATTCCAGAAGCGTCCATTACGTTTTTGAGAGGATAGTGGAGGTTTATTAATACCCTCTATGTTTTTATAGATCATATTCATCATATTTTACCTTTAACGGGATTGGGGTAGTTGATTTATAAAACTCATCACAGTAGGCAAAAGAGTAAACAGGATGAGATAAATCAGGTATTAATTAAATGAGTAATTAATCACTCATTAATTGGGTTTTAAAAATAAAGACATATGTCTTTATTTAAAAAGATAACTACATTATTGCTACGGCATGCCAAAATGCTTCAAAACCTGACTCACGATAGCTTTCAGCAGACATCGGGTCTTGTACCATAAAATTTATACTTACTTCAGCCATTGCGCCGAATATTGAACCGATAAAAAGCGGGGGATAGTCACGTAAACATCCCTTATCAACTTGATTCTGGATTGATTGGGTTAAGTCACAAAACGATTGCATCCCAATTTGTTTGCTTTGTTCAGTAATTTGTTCAGATGTTGACAGTTGTGCCATAACCTTACGTTTCTGGGGAGCACTGATTCCCCAGTTCAAATAGCTTTGCCAGACATGGTGCATTTGTGCTTTAAGATTGGTATCTGTAGGGTAACCCAACATCATGACATGGCGTAGCTCAGCTTTTAAAGAAAGATAGAGCTGATTCAGCAGTTCTTCCTTACTGTTAAAATAGGTAAATAAGGTTCCCTCTGCAACACCTGCAAGCTTGGCGATCTTTGATGTGGGAGCGCGTTCGCCCATCTCAGCGAGTACTTCGACAGCCGCATTTAAGATAGCATCACGTTTATCATTACTGCGAGGGCGAGCCATAATATAAAAACATAAATGAGTGATTGCTCAATCATAGCTAAAATTAGATAAAGATCAAGAGTATTTTGTAAGGATATTTGGGTTGAGGGGGTAATATAATATTTATATTTCCTATTCAATCCCAGTATTTAGGTTTTGGCGGAGGTGTGGTCACATCAGATTTGGTATAAAGATGATGGGATAACAATGAACTCCATAACTTAATATAGCGGTTAAAGAACTCAGTTGTTTTGGCTGTATGGGCGGTAATGTGCATATCTTCAACCATGCCGCGTAAAACCCATTGCGTTAAAATAATCAGGTCTCCGACATTATCTATGTCAGATTTTGAGGCCAGGTAATGTTCTGCCGCATCTCTGGTGGTTTTGTAGGAAATAATCCATAAATTCTGTAGTTTTGCAGCAAGTTCAGGTTCATGTCTGCTGGCAACCAATAATTCCAGTAATGCAGAAGCTTCAGGAGTTTTTAACAAACTTGCTCCCGCCATAATCAGACTTTCAAGGCGGTCTTCCGAGTTCTCCATTTTTTTGATGATTTTACCCAAAGAAATATAGATTTTTTTGATCAACTGTTCCGCAGTTGCCTCCATCAATGCCGCTTTGGAGGGAAAATGGTGAATAGGTGCGCCTCTTGAAACTTGAGCGGTACTAATGATTTTACTAATTGTGGTGCCCGCATAGCCATCATTGACCAAACATTCTAGCGTTGCCTCAATTAAGCGTTCTCGCATGGCTTCACTACGTTCATGCTGGGTAAGTCTGGGAGCGGCTGATTTCACTGGGTTACACATTTTCAATTGGTTTTTTCGACTATAACAAATGAATAAATGGCCTGACAATATTGGCTTGACGACTTTAATATAGCATGATAAAAACATACCGTACGTCCGTATTGTAAATAAAAAGAAAGGCGTACCATTATTCTTTTAAATGATCTATGGAACTGAACAAAAATGAATACCATGTTGAATGCCGTGCATGTACCTGAACCGCTTAGCCCAATGATTCCCCGTACCTTATTTAGTGCGGAGCATGAGGCTTTCCGCACTACGGCCCGCCGTTTCTTTGAAACCGAAATTGCGCCATTCCATGAAAAATGGGCAGAGCAGCAACATATTGATCGACAACTCTGGAATCGGGCGGGTGAACTTGGCTTATTGTGCTGCACCATGCCAGAACAATATGGTGGTTCAGGCGTTGACCGTCTTTATTCGATGATCTTGATTGAGGAACAGGCACGGGTGGGTGATTCTGCATCAGGTTTTGCACTACATTCTGATATTGTGGCGAACTACATCAATAATTTTGGCAATGAAGAACAAAAACAGGCTTGGCTGCCGAAGATGGCAACTGGTGAAGTGGTTACAGCAATTGCCATGACTGAACCAGGAACTGGATCAGATTTACAGGCCATTCGTACGACTGCAATTGAAGATGGTGATGATTATATTGTCAATGGTTCCAAAATCTTTATTACCAATGGCTATCTGTGTGATATGGCTGTGGTTGCGGTTAAAACGGGAACCAGCGAAAGTGGCGCACAAAATGTCTCTCTCATGATTATTGAGGCAAACCGTGAGGGATTTAGTAAAGGTAAGCCACTTAAAAAGGTGGGTATGCACGGTCAGGATACCTGTGAACTGTTCTTTAATGATGTGCGTGTACCAAAGTCCAATCTGCTAGGTGCGGAGGGCATGGGATTCTTTATGCTGATGAAAGAGTTAGCTTGGGAACGCATGATGATTGGCATTATCTGTGCGGCAAGTGCAGAGAGTGCGTTGGCAACGACTGTTGAATATGTGAAATCTCGTAAAGCCTTTGGTAAACCTGTTGCGACTTTCCAGAACACCCGTTTTAAATTGGCGGAACTCCGTTCAGAAACACAGATTGCCCGTGTATTTGTAGATCGCTGTATGGAACAGATTTTAAAAAATGAACTATCGGTAGAAGCTGCCTGTGCCGCCAAATACTGGGTATCCGATTTAGCCAGCAAGGTTGTGGATGAGTGCGTGCAGTTGCATGGCGGTTACGGCTATATGCTGGAATATCCAATTGCCCGTGCCTATCTGGATATTCGTCCGAACCGAATTTATGGTGGCACCAATGAAATCATGAAAGAGCTGATTTCACGCACCATTTAAAACATGAATTAATTTAAAAAGATAGGAAGAAAAATAACAATGTCGGAATTACGTTTTGATGGACGAGTGGCAATTGTCACAGGTGCGGGTGGTGGTTTAGGGCGACAACATGCGCTGACACTGGCAGCACGAGGCTGTAAGGTGGTGGTTAATGATTTGGGCGGTAGCGCTCATGGTGCTGGTCATTCCTCATCGGCTGCGGATAAGGTGGTGGAGGAAATCCGTGCGATGGGCGGTGAAGCGGTTGCCAATTACGATTCAGTGGAAAATGGTGAGGCAATCGTACAAACCGCTCTCGACCATTTTGGTACAGTGGATATTGTCATCAATAATGCGGGGATTCTGCGTGATGTCAGTTTTGCCAAAATGACTGAGCAGGACTGGGATTTAGTCATGCGGGTACATCTCAACGGCAGTAAAAGTGTTTCCCATGCTGCTTGGCCCATTATGCGTGAAAAGGGTTATGGTCGAATTATCATGACCACGTCTGCGGCAGGTATCTACGGCAATTTTGGTCAGGCCAATTATTGTGCCGCTAAACTGGGAATTTTAGGTCTAGCCAATTGTCTGGCAGAAGAGGGTCGCAGTAAAAATATTTTCGTCAATACCATTGCGCCTTTGGCAGCATCACGTTTGACTGAAACGGTGATGCCTCCTGAGTTACTGGCATTGCTGAAACCAGAGGCGGTCAGTCCTCTGGTGGCATGGTTATGCCATGAAAACTGTAAAGAAACTAAAGGATTGTTTGAAGTCGGTGCAGGCTTTATCGCCAAATTACGCTGGGAGCGTACGGTTGGTCATTCATTTCCCAATAATCGTGAATTTAATGTGGATGACGTGGCGGCACGCTGGAATAAAATCACTGACTTTAATGAATCAACCCATCCAGACAGCACCACCGAATCCTTTACCCCAATTTTAGATGGGATCAACCATCCAAGTTTGGGCGGTAATGAATTTATTGATCTGGATGAAGCAGCTAAGGCAGAACTGGTGCTGGAGTCATCTTACGATGAACGGGACCTGTCCCTGTATGCACTGGGAATTGGTGCAGCACGTGATCCACTGGACAAGTCCGAGTTGAAATATGTGTATGAACTGGGTGAGTTTGCGGCCATTCCAACCTATGGTGCGATGCCGCAACTGAATGCCATGCTGTCTGCTGCCAAAACAGGAACCTTTAGTTTACCTGGCATGAACTTTGGTTTTGATCGCCTGCTGCATGGTGAGCAGTATATGGAGATCAAGCGTCCATTACCTCCACATGCCAAGTTGCGCCATGTATTTAGGTTTAAGGAAGCATTTGATAAAGCACCAAATGCCGTGGTGACCTTTGCGATTTCCACTCAGGATGAGTCAGGTGAGGAAATTGCCTATAACGAAATGACATCCTTTGTACGAGGTGCAGGTGGCTGGGGCGGTGACCGTGGTCCATCAGGTGAGGTGAATACGCCACCAGACCGTGAACCAGATGCGATTATTGAAGAAAAAACTGATGCCAACCAGACTTTGTTGTATCGCCTATCAGGGGACTGGAATCCGTTGCATGCCGATCCTGACTTTGCCAAGGCTTTTGGTTTTGAAAAACCAATCCTGCATGGCATGTGTACTTTCGGCTATTGTGGCCGTCATGTGATCAAGGCGTTTTGTAATAATGATGAGCGTTATTTCAAGAGCATCAAGGTACGTTTTGCCAAGAGTGTATTTCCTGGCGATACGCTGATCACCAAAATGTGGAAAGAGTCGGATAACTGCATTATCTTTGAAACCAGTGTCAAAGAACGCAATGAGGTTGTGATTAAGAATGCTGTGGTTGAACTGTATTCCGAGATTCCAAAAGCGGCAGCGAAGCCAAAAGTGGTGAATCAACAGACCGAAGTGGTTAGCCAAAGCACTGAACCAGACCGTTTAATTGCCAGTGATGTGTTTAAAGTGGTTGCAGATTATGTGGCGCAACATCCTGAACTGGTGGATAAAACCAAAACAGTATTTCTGTTTAAGCTGAAAAATCCTGAATCCGTGTGGACGCTGGACCTGAAAAATGGAAAGGGTGGATGCCAAAAAGGTGAAACTGAAAAAGCTGACGTGACACTGGAAATGAACGAGGAGCATCTGGAAACCGTGGTCACCAGTTCATTGGCTGATGTGCAAAAACTGTTTTTTGGTGGTCAGTTAAAAATTGGCGGTAATGTCATGGCTTCCAATAAACTGACTGTGCTACAGGACATCAATGCAGCACGTTATCAGGAAGTGAAACAGCAACGTCTTGCCAGTGCAGGTGCTACTACAACATCGAATGAACAAGCTGAAACTGCCCAAAATACTGAAATTACATTGGCTGATGTCTTTAACGCTGTGAATGACTATCTCAATGAAAAAGGTGATTTGGCAGAAAAAACCAAAACCACTTTCCAGTTTCGTATCCATAACCCAGATTCAAACTGGTTTATTGACCTGAAAAATGGCAAAGGTGGTGCAGGGGCAGGCGATATTGATAAACCTGACGTGACTTTGGATATGGATGAGCAACATATTCCAACCGTGTTTGGTGGCTCACTGGCTGATGTGCAAAAACTGTTCTTTGGCGGTCAGCTCAAGATTGCGGGCAATGTCATGGCATCAAATAAATTGACCGTGCTACAGGACATGGGACAGCAGCGTGTTGAGGCAGCACGGGATAAGCGTATTGCTTCAGGCACAGTTTCTCAGGCAATAACAGCGAATAGCCCAGAACCTAAAAAACCGATGGATGCAAATGCTGTACTGATTTTTGCAGCATTACAAAAGCAAATTGAACAGATTCCAGTCAAGACAGGATGCATTCAATTTAATATCACTGAACCCGCAGCACAATGGATGGTCGATTTTAAACAGGCAACTGTCATGCAAGGTGAAGCTGACCAAGCCGATGTAACCTTTAGCCTAAGTGATAGCCATTTACTTGAGATTGTACAAGGTAAACGAGATAGCCGTGACCTGTATCAGCATGGTGAGTTACGTATCGATGGTGACATTAAGTTGACCCAGCAACTACAAAACCTGATTGGCTTAATTTAATAAGGATAACAACATGAAACGTCGTGTAAACGTAATCGGGGTCGGGATGACCAAATTCGCCAAGCCAGGTTCAAGTCCAGAATATTATGAAATGGCGCGTGAAGCGGGACAGCTTGCCCTAAAGGATGCAGGCATCAGCTATAACGAAATTGAGCAGGCTTTTGCGGGCTATGTCTATGGTGACTCAACCTGTGGGCAACGTGCCGTGTATGAATTGGGGTTGACAGGGATTCCTGTGGTTAATGTCAATAACAACTGTTCAACTGGTTCAAGTGCTTTGTTCTTGGCACGTCAGGCGATTGAGGGTGGTTTGGCAGAGTGCGTGATTGCCATTGGCTTTGAAAAAATGGAAAAAGGGGCATTGGGTGCAAAATTCAATGACCGTGAAACTCCGATGGGGCAACATGCTCAGGTAATGCTCGATGTGCAGGGCTTTAATTCTGCCCCGCCAGCCGCACAAATGTTTGGTGGTGCTGGGCGTGAATATCGCTGGTTGCACGGCACCAAAAAGGAAACCTTTGGCAAAATCGCTGAAAAAGCCCGTAAACATGCCAGCAACAATCCGTATGCCTTGTTTGGTCAGGTATTGTCACTGGAACAAATCATGGCCTCCGATGAGGTGTTTGATCCATTGACCCGTTTCCAGTGCTGTCCACCGACCTGTGGCGCAGGGGCTGTGATTCTCTGTTCAGATGAATTTGCCAGAAAACATGGGATTAGTAATCCTGTATATATTGCTGCCCAAGCCATGACTACCGATTATGCCAGCAGTTTTGATGAAAAGAGCATGATTAAAATGGTCGGTTATGACATGACCAAAAAAGCTGCTCAGCAGGTCTATGAAATGGCAGGGATTGGGGCAGAAGATGTCGATGTGATTGAGTTGCATGACTGTTTCACTGCCAATGAATTGCTGACTTATGAGGGCTTGGGCCTATGTGCCGAGGGTACGGCAGAACAGTTTATCTGGGATGGTGACAATACCTATGGTGGCAAATATGTCACCAACCCATCAGGTGGTTTGCTGTCCAAGGGACATCCGCTTGGTGCAACAGGCTTGGCACAGTGTACCGAACTGGTGTGGCAACTACGCGGTACAGCCGAAAAACGTCAGGTTGAGAATGCCCGAATTGCCTTGCAGCACAATCTGGGCTTGGGCGGAGCATGTGTGGTGACGATGTATCGTCGGGATTAACAGGTTGTAAGGGCGTTTTATATCTCGGATCGAAAGGGATATAAAACGCTGCGCATTGTAGATAAGGATATTGTCATGGGAATATTGTATAAAAAATGGTTGAAAAAAAACGCCTATCCCGTGTTGTTGCCGACACGGCGGGACATTCAATTTAACTTGCCAGCCGATAAAATCATGAATTGGCATACGGATGCTGGAGATATCTTCACGGCCTTGCTCAATACCTTTTCGATTGTACTGCCCGTTGGCGAACGTTTCTTTATTGATGCAGTACGGGCCCATCGCGACATGATTACCGACCCTGACCTAAAAAAGGCCGTGACCGCATTTATTGGTCAGGAGGCGATGCATGGACGCGAACATGAAGCCTACAATGCGGCATTGTTTGCCTGTAGTCCGATTGCGCCCAAGTTTGAACAACTGGTCAGTGATATTTTTGTGCTGCTAAAAAAATACCTGCCACCCCATATGTGGCTGAGTGGCACGATAGCCCTTGAGCATTTTACTGCCTTACTGGCGGATAGTTTATTAACAGAACCACGTCTTTTTGAAGGGGCTGATCCTGATTTTGAGGCAATCTGGCGTTGGCATGCCCTGGAGGAAACCGAACACAAGGCAGTTGCATTTGATGTCTGGGATACAGTGAAAGGACGGGGTTTAGTGGCGTATGGTGAGCGTAGTCTAGGCTTGGTGATTGCAACAGTGTTATTTTGGGGATTGGTGATTCCCACTTTTTTGATCATGCTCAAGGATGAAAGAAAACTCACTGATTTAAAAGGCTGGCGTAAATTTTACCGCTATACCTTTGGTGATATTGGTGCGTTACGGATTCAGCTCATAAATTATATTGATTATTTTCGCCCTAATTTTCATCCTTGGGATCATGACAATCGCAGGTGTCTTGAACAGATCAATAACCTATATAAATAATGAATTTTCAACAAGTCATTAAATGAGGATAATGCCTAAACATTTTTATGAATGCTTGGGCTATCAAATTATTGGGCAATCCACTTATATGAACGTGGACATCTCCACACTCAGGAAAGCTGCAATAACGATACAGCAAAGGCCTCACTAAAACAGAATTCGTTCAGCCTAAAATAACAACATGGCAACCAAGATAGCACCGATTACCAGTTTTCAGGTTCATGCAACATTTAATATTTATCCCGCAGTGCCACTTTTGTTCAAAAGACCATATTAGCCATAGTAAATTATTGGTGCCTAAAATAAGACTATTACTGGATTTTTTGGGTACAGCAACTGCCCGATAAATTTTAAGGACAGGTCGAAGTGGAGGTTTCTATAAAATTCACATGAAAAAAACTCATGGGTGATATACTTTTTCTCACTTTTTATTATTTCCTGTTTATGACATTTTATTCAGACTAGGAATACCAACCAGTTTACTTGGATAACATGAACACTGCTGAGGAGCATAGTGAAACTCAATATATGATCTTATTTCATCATTATTTTTTATGAGATTTTGAGTAATTCTTAGATATGGAAGTATGGGACAAATTAGGAGTGTCCATGAGAATCAAACCACTGCCACCCATGAATAGCCTGATTGTATTTGAGGCAGCCGCACGCCACCTCAGCTTTACCCAGGCTGCAAATGAACTCAATGTTACCCAAGGCGCGATTAGTCGCCAGATTCGACAGTTGGAAGAATATTTGGGCAAAGAGCTGTTTGTTAGGGCAAATCGCAACATTTCTTTAACGCCTGCTGGCTTGCAGTATTATCACACGATCTATAGTGCCTTGCTGGACGTGGCTCAAGCGACTGCTGAAATAAAGAAATGGCAAGGTGAACATCAGGTTACTGTTGTGACAACCAATGCCATGGCTGCACTTTGGCTGTTACCTAAGGTGGCTACCTTTCAGCAAAATGAAGGAATTGATTTAAGAATATTAACGACAGAGAATATTCTTGATTTGCAAAAAATGGACTGTGACTTGGCCTTATTTTACTGCAAGGTTCCTCCTGTCGGTATGAAAGTCACTCCTTTATTTCCTGAAGAAGTTTTTCCAGTATGCAGTCCAGCTTATCTTGCCCAATTTCAGGAAAAAACGATTGATAATATTTTTGGAAAAAGTTTGCTGTCTCTGGATGAGTCTCAAAAGGATTGGATTAACTGGGCAGAGTGGTTTGCACTGGTGGATTATCCAATGTTTAAACCGAAGAACAGGGTCAATATTAATAATTACCCTTTGTTAATACAGGCCGCCATTAACGGTCAGGGCGTGGCTTTGGCATGGAGCTCTTTGGTTGATGATTATTTACAGAGTGGAGCCTTAGTCCGTCCTGTAGAAACGATATTACGTACTCAGGCAAACTTTTGTATGTTGGAACCATCTGACAGAGGGGTGATTCCTTCAAGCGTAAAACAATTCCGTAGCTGGTTAATGGATCAGTTGCCAGGACAGGTGGGGCAAAAAGGTTTGGGATAATTTAAAACATTCATCAATGGAAATAAAAAACAGGAATCTTTAAGATTCCTGTTTTTGGTTAACAGTTATTTTTTATTCAATTCTTGGTGCTATCCACTGATTCCTTTACGCTCTTGAACTCATCAGGGCGTAAATGTTCAGGCATCATTACCCATGCTTGAGGATCTTGGCGTAAACTTTTAATAAGTGAGGCGCACATCACCATCAACAAAATTGAGATGGGGAAGCCTGCAATCACGCATGCGGTTTTAATGGCAGACAGTCCACCTGCCAATAATAAGCCACCGCTAATGAGTGGGATAATGACAGCCCAAGTCAAACGTATGCCTACAGACGGATTGGTTGAACCATTGGTATCCAGAAAACACAATACCAGTGCCCCTGAGTTGGCGATGGTAATAATGTGGATCGACAGTAACAGGCATAGTAAGGCACTTAAAAAAAGTGTTGTGGTGTGGTTCGATGAAAGATGGTCAAAGAACACAAATACGGCACGGGCAGGGTCTTCTTTCGTTGCTTCAGCAATGGTAACTTCATGTGTGGTTTTCCCTGCTGATGGAGTGGAGGATTGAGTTTTTTTAACAACCACCTCTTGAGTAGCAGGTTGCTGATGGTTGGCTTTTTCAATTTTAAGGGCAGCGCCACCAAATGCGGCAATCCAGATAAAGGTCAGTAAGGTTGGGGCGGCAAGTGAGCCGAGAATAACCTCACGAATGGTACGCCCCCTTGAAATGCGCGCAATGAATAATCCAACAAAAGGTGCCCATGTCATCCACCAAGGCCAATAATATGCTGTCCACCAACTTTGCCATGCTGTGTCTTTCTGAGCATCACTCCATAAACTCATACCCACAATATTTTGTAGATAGTCGCCTAAACCCTCAAAGAAAGCATTAAAAATATAACGGGTTGAGCCAATTAAAATGACGGCAATCACCAGAAAATAAGAGAGAACCATATTTCCTTCAGCGATCATTTTAAAACCCTTACTAATTGCGGAGAGTAAAGATAAAGTTGCAAAAACACCTAAAATAAGCACAAGGACCAATTGGATTTTAACGTCAATATTAATGCCAAAACTATGGTTCAAACCCACATTGAGTTCCAAAATACCCATACTAATGGCTTGGGAGACTCCAAAAGCAGTTAAGACAATTGTCGTGATATCAACAATATTACCAATTGTTCCATAAATTTTATCACCAATGAAAGGATGTAAAACTGAACGGCAAGCCAAAGGTAAATCTTTACGATAGGCAAAATAACCTAAAGCCACGGCAGACAATGAGAATAGTGCCCAAGGATGCAAACCCCAGTGGAAAAAGGTCAGTTGCATTGCCATTCGGGCGGACTCATCAGAGAAGTCCTTGGTAAATGGGTTGTTGGCATAATGGCTAATCGGTTCAGCCACTGACCAGAACATTAGTCCAATCCCCATACCACATGAAAATAACATACAGATCCAGGCGATATTACTATATTCAGGCTTTTCATTATCCTTGCCTAAACGAATATGCCCAAAACGACTCATACATAAATAAATAAGGAAACCGACTAGAAATGTTGCTAAAAAAAGTAAATACCATTTTGCATTGGTTAATAAGGCATTGGAAATCATTCCAAAATATTCACCTGCCTGTTTTTCATAAAAAATACAAAATGCAATGAATAGAAAAAGTAATACCTTTGAAACAATCGTAACCGTTGGATTTAGTCCAGATAGAACTTTTGTTGTTGTACGCATAACTCCTCCTTGGATGCGTTACAAACAGCTAAAACCTTTAGCTGTTGGATGCGATAATACAGAGTAGTAATGAGTACGAAGATCCCTCAACTGATTTATTCTCATTCACCAGTGAGTTTTAATCATGCACATATTGTTTTTAGGCATTTAACTCATCCAATAAAGCATTTTCAGGCTACATGATAAAAACTCATAGATACCTAGCCAAAAAGTCGTTTGTCACTTTGAATCGTGTTTAACACAATCTTTATCAAGCAGCACATGATGCCAACGCATAGTTAATAGCAACGCAGGGAGTTCTGCGTTATTCAAAATAAATGGAGATTATCAGATGAATAGTCAAGTTAGCCAGCAACTGATTACGGTTCAGCAAATCGACAATGTATTAAACCCTATTACTGAATCCAATGGTATGCCAAATATGGCGTATACCAGCGATGCATACTTTAATTTTGAGCGTGACAATATCTTAAGCAAAACCTGGGTATGTGTCGGTTTTGCTTCTGATTTACCTAAAAATAATTATGTGAAACCTGTGGATTTCATGGGCATGCCATTGGTGATGATGCGCAACCGTGATGGTTTGGTTCAGGTTTTCCACAATGTCTGTAGCCATCGTGGCATGCAGCTTGTGCATGATGAGGGAGCCATTGAGGGGGTGATTCGTTGTCCATATCACTCTTGGAGTTATGACCTAAATGGTAACCTGAAAGGCACACCGCATGTTGGCGGAATTGGTCAGCATAAAGATGAACGCTTTAAATGTGAAAAACATGGCCTAAAGGCACTCCGTTCGGCAATCTGGATGGACATGGTTTTTGTCAATATTTCAGGTGATGCAGCATCATTTGAAGAACATATTGCGCCATTGGTGCAGCGCTGGAAACCTTTCCTCGGAGAAAATGGTTTAGACCTGATTCATAGCAGTAAAATTGGTTCACATTTTGAACTTCCAGTAAAAAGTAACTGGAAACTCACGGTCGAAAACTATTGTGAGGCCTATCACTTGCCGTGGGTACATCCTGCATTAAACAGCTATTCAAAACTTGAAGACCACTACAACATCATGTTCGAAGATCGTTTTGCAGGACAGGGCAGTTATAAATACAACCTGTCTGCAACCGCAGGAACGCATTTGCCAAAATTCCCAAGCTGGCCAGAAGACCAGTTACGCCATGCTGAATATGTGGCGGTATTTCCAAATGTACTGTTAGGTATTCAGGCAGATCATGCCTTTGCCATGATGATTGACCCGATTGCACCCGAAAAAACCATTGAAAAACTGCGTTTGTACTATGTTGGCGATGAATCACTAGACCCTAAATATGATGCATGCCGTGCAGCAACGCTGGAATCATGGAAAGTGGTATTTGCTGAAGATGTTTTTGCAGTTGAGACCATGCAAAAAGGCCGTCATTCTCCTGGTTTTGGTGGTGGTGTGTTCTCACCTGAAATGGACTTGCCCACACATTTCTTCCAACAGTGGTTGGCAACCCAAGCTAAAAAGGCATTGGAGGCATAATATGCAGCATTACCTCAATTATGTTGGTGGCCAATGGCTGGATAGTTCCCGCCAATTGCAAGTCATCAACCCTGCGACAGCAGAAGTGTTTGCAACAGTTGCCCAGGCAGGTATTGACGATGCCGATGCCGCTATGGCAGCCGCATGCCGTTGTACCAATAGTGGTGCATTAACCGATGTCCGTCCTGCACAACGCACTGCCTGGATGCTTAAAGCTGCCGCCGCAATCCGTGAATTTACCGAAGAGGGCGCTTTAATCCTTTGTCGTGAGAATGGCAAAAATCTGGATACTGCCCGTGAAGAGTTTGATGAGGCGGCACGTTATTTTGAATATTACGCAGGTATGGCAGATAAGGTCGAAGGTATTTCTGTTCCTTTGGGTAAGGATTACGTTGATTTTACCTCCTATATTCCAATGGGTGTTTCGGTTCAGATCGTACCGTGGAATTTCCCCGTTTCAATTTGTGCCCGTTCACTTGCGCCCGCTTTGGCGGCAGGAAACGCCGTTGTGGTGAAATCGCCAGAAGTCTCACCGTTGGGTATGGTGCTGTTGTTTAGGGCACTTGAAAAAGCTGGCTTTCCACAAGGTGCGATTAACCTGTTGTGCGGTAAAGGTTCAGAAGTCGGTACCCATCTGGTTAAACATCAGTATACCAATCAAATTGTATTTACAGGTTCAGTCCCCACAGGCCAGCGTATTTTAAAAGATGCAGCAGAACGTGCTACGCCATCCGTGATGGAACTGGGTGGAAAATCAGCCGCAATCGCCTTTGCTGATGTTGATTTAGAGCAGTTATTACGCAGTGTCAAAGTGGGTATTTTCTATAACTCTGGACAGGTCTGTTCAGCCATGTCGCGTTTGTTGGTACATCGCAGCCGTTATGACGAGGTGAAAAATGCTGTGGTGGCACTGGCGGAAAGCCTGAGTATTGGGATTGGTGAAGACAATGCTGAGCTGACTCCAGTGGTGTCTAAAGATCAGCAGCAGCAAATACTGGCAATGATCGAGAAAGCACGCCTAGAGGGAGCCAATATTTTAACAGGTGGTACAGCTCCTGAGTTGGCAGGCTATTTTGTTTTACCAACAATTGTTGAGGCAACACCAAATCTATCAATTGCACAGCAGGAAGTGTTTGGGCCTGTCATGGTGATCATGCCATTTGATGATGAAGATGAAGCCGTTGCGATAGCCAATGGCACGGACTTTGGTTTGGTGGCAGGCGTTTTTGGTGAAAATCTTAACCAGACATTACGTGTTGCAAACCGTTTGATTGCAGGTCAGGTATTTATCAATGAATGGTTTGCAGGTGGGATTGAAACCCCATTTGGGGGTGTTGGCCTATCGGGTTTTGGTCGTGAGAAAGGGCAGGAAGCCATCTACAGTTATGTGCAGACCCGCAATATTGGGATTCGTCTGAAACATAACGCATAAATTGGGATATAAGGGAATAGACACGATGAGAAAGTGGTTATGTATTGTCTGTGGCTGGATCTATGACGAAGCAAAAGGCTGGCCAGAAGATGGGATTGCTCCAGGCACAAAATGGGAAGATGTCCCAGAAGACTGGCTGTGTCCTGATTGTCAGGTCGGCAAAGCTGATTTTGAAATGCTGGATATTACTGATACTGATATTGAGATAGAAGAACCACAGGTGATCAGTGTGGTTGAGCCTATCGTGATCATTGGCAGTGGACATGCAGGTTATCAACTGGCTTTGGCATTACGCAAGCAATCTCAGGATGTGTCTATTACCGTATTTACCGCAGATGATGGGGCGATTTATAGCAAGCCTGCCTTATCCAATGCCTTGGCTTTGGGTAAGGATGGGGACAGTCTGGTTCGTGAAACAGCTTTGAGCTGGGAAAAACATCTCAATGTACGTGTCTATCCCCATACCAAAGTTACCCAGATTGACCGTGCCAATAAAAAAATCCAGACCTCAATTGGTGAATATCCATATGGTCGTCTGGTATTGGCAACGGGTGCAACCCCAATTGTGGTGCCAATTCAGGGCGATACCTCAGCCGTTCTGAGTGTCAATGATTTGGCTGATTATCGTCATTTCCGTCAGCAACTGACAGGTAAACAGCATGTCACCGTTTTGGGTGATGGCCTGATTGGATGTGAATTTGCCAATGATCTGGCCGTTCATGGTATTCAGGTTTCCGTGGTTGGATTGGGTCAGTGGGCAATGCAGCGTTTGATTCCACAACCTTTAGGCAATGCCTTGCAACAGGCACTGAGCCAGCTGGGGGTGGAGTGGAAACTGCAAAATAGTATCCATTCAATTCTGGCGGTCAATAATCGTTATCAGGTGACATTGCAGGGTGGACAACAGTTTGAAACCGACCTTATTGTCAGTGCTGTGGGCTTACGTCCAAATATTGCTTTAGCCCAGACAGCGGGTCTGGATACCGCACGGGGTATTTTGACAGGCTTGGATCACTGTACCAGTGATGCATCTATTTTTGCGCTGGGTGACTGTGCCGAGGTGAATGGGCAGTGGACACCCTATATCGCGCCAATTAACCAGGCGATTCCAGCCCTGACTGATAATTTGCTTGGCAAGAACCAAACCACGCAATTACAGGACAGCCCTGTCATTGTCAAAACCCCAGTTTTACCGCTATCGCTTCTCCCTGCGATGAGTGAGGGGGAGTGGCGTATTGAACAACAGAATGATGAATGGGCAGCAGGTTTTTATGATGCAACGGGCAAGTTGACAGGCTTTGCGTTACTTGGCCGCCAATTGCAGCAACACCGTAGCCAATGGCTTGCCAAACTCAATACCCATCCAGCTACAGTTTAAGGACGAACGAAATGATCGCTTTACCAAATGATGATAAAAGTTGTGGTTGGTATGATGTTTTACCAATAAGGACTAAGCCTGTTCAAAAGCTTACAGGTACACAACAAGCGGACTATGCCATTATTGGTGCGGGTTTTGCGGGCTTGGCGGCAGCCCGCAGGCTCTCTGAACTAAAACCCAATGCCCGTATTATTTTGGTTGATGCACAGTGTGTTGCCGAGGGGGCATCTGGCCGTAATTCGGGTTTTGTGATTGATTTACCCCATAAATTTTCTTTAGAACATCCCGACCCAGCATTAAAGCAAAAGTTATTGAGCCTGAATCGTTCAGCGATTGCTCAGCTACAGGGTTTGGTGGATAAGTTTCACATAGACTGCCAGTGGTCGGCGGCAGGCAAATATCAGGGAGCTGTTGGAGAGCTTGGAGAAACGCATCTCGCCCATTTTGAACACTTGATGAAAGACTTGGGTGAAGAATATCGTTGGGTGGAAAAGGCTGAACTGAAAAAGGTAATAGGGACAGACTACTATAGTCGAGCGATTTTTACACCAAATTCATATTTGATGCAACCAGCCGCCTTGGTTCGTGGCATGGGTGAAAATCTGCCAGAAAATGTCGAATTGCTGGAGCAGTCTCCAATTCGCAACTTACAAAAGCAAAATGGGCAATGGCTATTACAAGGCGACAATGGTTCAATCATTAGCCCTAAACTATTGCTGGGAACCAGTATCTTCACCAAAGAGTTTGGTTATCTGAAAAATCGTTTATTGCCTGTGATGACTTTCGCCAGCTGGACACGTCCACTGACTGATCAGGAAATGAAAGTCTATAACGGTGAACTGGATTGGGGGCTGACTCCTGCCCATCACGCAGGTACAACCTTACGCATGACGGCAGACCGCCGTATCCTGATCCGCAATACCTATAAGCATGTACCGAAGTATGGTGCGAACGTCAGTGATTATGCCCGACAACAAATTTATAACGAACATCGTAAAGCATTCCTAAACCGATATCATGATTTGGCAGATGTACCGTTTACCCATACATGGGGTGGCGTTTATGCCATTTCACGTAACTTTACCAATTTCTTTGGTGAGCTGGATGAGGGGGTTTATGCCAGTGCCTGTGACAATGGTGTTGGTGCAGCATGGGGAACAATCTCAGGCACATTACTTGCCGATCTAGTGGTTGGGGCCGATTCCCAAGCCTTGAACGATATTCGCTATGTCACAGGAATGCCAAGTTTAAATCCACCAGAACCATTTTTGGGCATGGGAGTGAAATTCCGTATTGCCCTAGCGAAGTGGCAAAGCAAGAGTGAGCTATAAAAGGATATCAGCATGAAAGAAGTTCGTTTAGTCGATAGTAAAGAGCTTGATTTTAATCTGCGTGGGGAGACGCCAACAGGCACAGCCTATGTGGCACGTGCATTGGGCACAGATGTATCTCCTAATATAGGCATTGGTTTTGCTCGCTGGGAGGGAGCGGAAGTCTCCTGGAAACTACTCTATGACGAAGTGATTTTTGTAATTGAAGGCTGCTTTGAACTGACTGCCAATGGTCAGAAATATGAGGTTCACCCTGGACAAATGCTCTGGATACCAGAGGGTACTGATCTGGTTTATGGCGGTCATGCGACCTTTGGCTATGTGGTACATCCAGGCAACTGGAAAGAGCTACATGGCTTAGCCTAAAGCTTTAAATCTATTTTTGACATTCTTTTTAAAGTGATTTGAAAAGAGGTTGTTCTTATAGATTCCATCTGAATTTAAAAACTTTTAAAGCTCAATTTTAGGGAATGGTTTACCTGAAAGGGGTTTTTATTGTCAAAAAAGTGAAATAGGAAACAGGATCAAGTTTCTTGGTACACACATCTAAACAAGGATTTGTAAATGAATACAATAATTTATCGTAATTTTGGAATGGGCTTATTTGTATTTGGGATGGCATTGCCGACCTTTGCTGGCATTACAATAGGTGATCCAAAAGCTGATACGGGTGCCTTTACGGTTTCAGGTACGCTACGTGCCAAATACAACTACAAAGACTATGGTCATGATGTTGACCCAGATAACAGTGTTCAGTTTGATGCTGCAATTATCAACTTTGGATATGAGTCACCAAACGTATTTGCCAATGCGCAATGGCGTTGTTATCAGTGGAATGATCTATGTGATTTCTCAACCTTGGTTTCCGCATACGCTGGCTATCGCCTAAATGAGACGGATAACGTTACCCTTGGTTTACAGCCCGTTCCTTTTGGTCCAGGTCGTTATTGGGACAGCAGCTTTTATGCGGGTCTCAACTATACAATGGGGCTTCAGGATGTGCTCAATCTAGGCTTGAATTATCATGCAGAGTTGCCATCAGCGACCAAGGTTGATTTGGCTTATTTTGTGAGAGATGGAGGCAACTATACAGGAAGAGCGGATAATGATACTGCCCGTTACTCGGCCAATACAGTCAAAACAGACAATCCAACCATGGCCAGCCTCAAAGAAAAGAATATGGTGGTGGCACGTGTGAGCCAGAACCTCAACTTTTTAAATCATGATGACTTAAAAATGGCGGTTGGTGGAAGCTATTGGTATTCGCAGCTTGATAACAAGCGTAATGGTGAAGAGGGTAATCGTAAGGCATGGTCTTTATTTAATACCATTCATTACCAGAGTGTCAGCCTAACGCTTACGGGTGGACAGATTGAAATAGATAACAAGGATCCAATTTCCAGTTATTCAACTTTTGGTTCATTTGACGCCGAATACAATATTGCAAATAAGGGAACTTTTTATTCAGTTGACATGAATTATACATTTAAGAATGTAAAGGATAATCTGAATGTTACGCCTTATATCGTCCTGAGTGGATTCAATAAGGATAAAAATGGCTTTCAAGATTCACAACGCAATATCATTGGTGCAGCCTGGAACCATAAAAATATTTCCCTTTATACAGAATATGTCATGAGTAAAAATGATGTATTCATTGGTGGAAATACTGATTCATTTGCAGCAGGCGATGACGGTAAATGGAAAAAGTTGGTGAATCTCATGTTTATGTATAGTTTTTAAAGATAGGTTGAAAAATATGGGCGCTCCTAGCGCCCATATTTTTTTGATTTTATTTAATCCATTAAACTTTCTTAGATAAAGTGATTATCATCACCCCAATAATATTAAATATGCAGCCTAGCCATTGAATCATATTTAAATGTTCATTTAAAAATAGTACAGCTAATAAAATAGTCAGGATTGGACTGATTGCAGAAATCATGGCTGACTGTGATGATCCCAAGTATTCGATACTCAGAACCAGTAAGATGGTTGGTAGTACAGTCACAAATAAGCCAAGTATAATGCCATAACCATAAATACTGAGGGGTAACTCACTCAATAGGATGAATGGTTGAGGTGTGGTCATAAAAAAATGAATTAAAGTACAGATACATGCGGCAGAGAGGGATAATCCAGTCAAATTCCATGAACCAAACTTCTGGATTAAGGGTGGAGTGAGTAATAGATAACAGGCAAAGGTGATGGCACTGGCAAAGACCAGACTTGCCCCCAACCAAAAATTCCCCTGTTCTGGCATGGCTTGTTGTTCCTGCAACATCACCAATAAGGTTCCACCATAGCTGAGTATCAAGGCAAAAATGACTTTCGGATGTAGTTTTTGTTTAAATATAAAGCTGGATAAAACCACGGTTAAAGTAGGATAAAGAAATAAAATAATTCGTTCTAAAGTGGCACTAATAAACATTAGGCCAAAAAAATCAAACCAACTGGAGATATAATAACCGAGCATACCGACAAAGATTAAATATAACCATGTTCTTAAACCTACTTTTGGAGTTTTTTTACGAAAGAACCAGCAGATCAATAAGAAAAATGGTAAGGCGCTCAGCATCCGAATGGCCATTAAGGTAATGGCCTCCAGATTGGGAGTGATCGCATAGGCTTGTTTAATAAAAATGGCTTTACTGCTGAAGAGTAGTGCAGAGATGAGGGCAAACAATGCACCGAGTTGAAGAGATAACCCTGTTTTTTTCATTATCTACTCTTTTATAGATTTCTTGCGGATGGATAGCCAGCATAATAATGAACCCAGCGTGACAGTAACTGTGCCATACCAAAAGTTTATGGAAAGATGTGAGCTGAGCATTAGAGCTGAAAATATAGAGGAAAGAATGGGTGTGAAATAGGCCAGCATAATTAGAATAGATAAATTACCCTTAATAATGCCCACATTCCAGGCCAAATAACCCATTGAAAAGAAAAATGCATTAATTGCAATAATAAGATAAGCACTGAAGCTACTGATATTGGGTAATACAAAACCTTGGGTTATAAAGGTGAGTATCCACAAGGCAATCGCTGTAAGAATAAAGTACAGGGAAACAGCATTGACCCCATTACTCTGTTTTTTCACATAGATGGAATATCCAGCCCAAAGTATGGCGGATAGAAAAATAAGAGAATAACTTAATGGATCTTTGACAAGGCTATCAATGAAATTAATTTCTGGGTGATAGTTAATAAGTATAACCCCGAAGAAACTAATCAAAATTCCAATAATACTAAAAAAATTAACTTTTTCCTCTTTTAAAAAAGCAAGCATTATGATTGATAATGTTGGCCAAGTATTGAATAGGATATACATTTCAATCGATTTTTCTGAGGAACTTGCAAATGTAATGGAAAAAGCAAAACATAATTCGAAAATTACAAAAAGCAGGCTGGAAATAATCAGAAATTTTCTGGAGACTTTTTTAAAGTCAGGGAGGCCATAAAGTGAAAATAAAATAATGGCACTCAACGTATAAACATAAGTAACAGTATAGATTGGTCCAAAATTCTCTTTTGAAAGACGTAATAATCCAACCAAAGTTGCCCAAAGAACTAAAGCTAAAATACCAATCAATGTGGAAATATTACTATTCATGGTGACTTCCCTGTCTAATAACATGATATTAATTTTTAATAGACTTATTTAGAAGAGAGGTTCATACGATGAATTAGCATGGGTTCATGATTTTTTATCATGCAAAAATTGATGGCTATATTAAAAAATTTAATAATTGTCTGGATGTAAATATTTTTTTAAATATGAGGCATCATATTCAGCTTTTTTGTAGGCTTCATAAGATGCTTTACTGATAATCACTGCAGGTTCTTTACCTTTACGTGTGATTTCCACAGGATGACCTGCTGATGCTTGATCCATCAGCATGGAAAGCTGAGCTCTGGCATTAGAATAATTCCAACTGATCATTTTTAAATTCCATTCATTATTTTATAGATAGGGCTAAAAGATAAGAAAGAGTGCAAGGTGGCTCAATCGATTTATTCTCAATCTCTAATGATTTTTTGTCATGAATGGAATCAATAGATATAATCTTAATCTGGCAGTAGAAACTTTATTAATTTAAAGGCACTAAACTTTTAGTTGATACCTTTTATTCACTTGACAGTTTTAAATTTTCTATTTGATACTTTCCGCCATTAGAAAATCAAAAGAGACAAATGGATTGGTCAAGCCTCTACATCAGAGAATAATTCCAGAAACCTACGTACAGCTTCTGTTTGAATATCTGGAAAAACAGGGGCATGACCCCGAAAGCGTACTGGGTGAAGTTTGGCCCATCCCAAATCCGAATGGCCTTGGTGGAGTAGCGGTTGAGCATTGGCAAAGTCTTTTGGAAACAGCCAGAAGCTATTTAAATGATCCCCTGATTGGTCTGCATGTGGGCCAAACCATTACGGCCCGTCATCTTGGGGTTTTGGGAGCAGTACTTTCAGCATGTGATAATTTTTTCACAGCAATGCAGCGTTTTGAACGTTATCAGCGGCTGGTCTTTGATGTGGTGCCAGCCAATATCAAGATTCTTGATGACTATGTGGAACTCACTTGGGATATTGAAGAGTATCAGGCGGGTGGTTTGGTTGATGAAACGGGGCGTACTGTGATGGTCCAGTTTGGCCGTAGTCTGATTCGGGGTAAAGATAGCTTACGAGCGGTGCATTTTATCCATGAACAGCCAGAAGATATCAAACCTTATGAAGATTATTTTGGTTGTCCCGTGCTTTTTGAGCAACCCGTTCCACTGATTCGTTTTGGTCTGGAAATGCTAAGTCTTCCATTAAAAACACCTGATGCAACACTGGTGGCCATATTGGATAAACATGCTGACCAGTTGATTGCAAGCTTGCCTTATGTGGATGAGATGATTGAGCAGGTGCGCAAACATATTGCCCATTTGCTGCATCAGGGTGAACCTGATATTGATCAACTTGTGGAACGCTTGCATTATTCCCGCCGTACTTTGCAGCGACGTTTGACAGAAGCGGGCACCAGCTTCCGTAAGGAATTGAATTTTGTGCGTTATGAACTGGCAAAATCTTACTTGAAAGACCACAGGTTACAGATTGTGGAAATTGCATTGTTACTAGGGTATTCAGAACATAGCGCCTTTACCCGAGCCTATAAGGAATGGTCAGGTAAAACACCGCAACAGGAACGGGAAAAACTTACGAGTTAATTTTAAACAAACAATGAGAAAAGCAAGGGGAGATATACCCCTTACCTTAGGATTAGACAATGACGTAAATCCTCTCATTCATCAACCATAATTACCAATCATATTTTAAACCCACTCTAAAGTTGGTTGGTGCACCATAATAACTATTGGTGGTAGCTAAATGATATTTTTCATTGAATAGGTTATTAAGATTGAAATTCAATATCAACTGATCATTGATTTTATAACGTGCCATTAAATCGACCAAAGCATAGCTGTCCTGAGTAAATCGACCTGTATTAGACACGGTATTTTTTTCATAAATTTCACTTTGCCAACGAACACCACCACCTACAGTGATCGCTTCATCGAGATAAGGTAAGGTATAGGTGGTAAACAGTTTAGCTGTGTTGTCTGGTACGTTGGTGTTTAACCTTTTATCCTGATTATCTGTAGACAGATTACGTGTAAAGCTGGTTGAAATTTGCCATACATCCGTAATTTTACCTGTTGCCTCAATTTCAAAACCACGACTTTCTGTTCCAGACTCAGCCCGATATGCTTGAGAACCATCTGGAGCTAATACTCCAGTAATTGCCACGGCTTTGTTGTCTTCTTTAGTCTGATAAATTGCGGCACCGATATTTAATTGATTATCAAAGAATTCACCCTTAATTCCCAATTCTGTACTTTTGCCTACCAATGGTTCTATATAACTTCCTGTAACGGTTTTTCTATCTTGTGGTGAAAAAATATTGGTATAGCTGGCATAGCCTGTCCAATGTTCAGTGAAATCATAAGTTACCCCAATATAAGGAATGACCTCACCATTTTCTTCCCGCTTAAGATAGCTTGTGCTGTTGTCAGCATTTGAATGGTCACCTGTGATTCTTTGCCAATCTTCAACACGAGTTCCCAGAATAACAGCCAGATCATCCGTTGCCTTTAAACGAATAGCACCAAAAATAGATTTGCTACGATCATCACCACTATACCAACCATCGATTTGAGTTGCAGGTCTGCTTGGAGTATCGCCATTCCATGTAAAAATATTATCCAGATTGCCATCCCATGACATACCGTTGTTCCATCCAGAATAGGTTGGGCGTTTGTTTTTACTTTGAGTATAAGTGGTGCCCAAAACCACATCATGGGTTTGATTCAATAAATCAAATGAACCGTTCAAGGTTAAGTTAAATAAATCCTGAGTTGGGCGATAATCCCAGCGGGTTGCATAAAGCATTGCACCGCTGCCTGTGGCTTTATCAATCCCTTTGCTTGAAAAGGTATAGCCAACAACCTCATCGGAATCTGTAATGGTTCGTGACACAATGCCTTTTAACTTCCAGCGATCATTGAGTTGATGCTCAAGATCTGCAAAGAAAGCAGTTGTTGTACGGTCTGAGCCTGTCCAGCTCGCAGCCGCTGAATCTGAACGTGACCAATCAATCAAGGAACCATCAGTATAAAAGCTTGGTAAACCACCTCGTGCAACACCAGACAGGTCCATCTGTTGATAACTGACACCCAGACTCCCTTTGGTTTTTTCACTAAGGTCTGCTTCTACCACAGCATAAGCAATTTTGCGCTCTTCATTGTAGCGATCAATATAGGAATCTGAATTTTGATAGGCAAATAGAGTACGTCCGCGGACAGTACCTGATGCATTTAATGGACTGGAAATATCAATGTCGGTACGATAATAATTCCAGGAACCCAGATCAGCACTGACTGAGGCCTTAAAATCTTGTAGGGGTTTTTTACGAACCATATTGATACTGGCACTTGCTGTACCCGAACCTGTCATTAAACCATTGGCGCCACGAACAACCTCAACACGGTCAAATAAGGCCATATCTTGGCTTTGGAAAATACTTGAATATGAACTCATTAGTTTGACACCATCCAGTAGATAGTTATCGACCTGCTGACCTCGCGCGTAAATAGGGGAGTTGTCACTACCGATATTTCCCCCTTGTTTAATTGACAGCCCAGCCGCTTGACTTACGACATCGGTTAATTGGGTTAAGTTCTGGTCTTTCATTTGTTGGTTGGTAATAATACTCACCAACTGTGGTGTTTCCTTAAGGGTTAAGGCTAAGCCAGTTGAAGCTGTTGATGCTTTCGCTGTATATGATCCAGAACCCTCTGTGGTTAGGTTATTGGCTTTATTCGCACTTAAATGAATGGTTGCTAATTGCACAGCACCTGTTTTGTTATTGGTGGAATTCGCTTCTGTTCCATTTGCTTTTGTATGAATAGGCGCCAGTTGAACCACTTTAGGTTCGGCAACTGCCGTAGCTGGTTTTGCCTGAATGCTATATCCCGCATTGGTCACCTTAACAGCCTCAAATGGATGTGCTTTGAGTAATTGGTTTAATGCTTCTTCGACGGAATAATTACCCGTGATCGCTCTACTTTGTACTTTTGATAGGAGAGCACTATCGTAACTAATCGTCGTACCTGTCTGAATGGCCAACTTCTTGAGTGCCTGATCCAGTGTGGTTTGGGCAATGGAAATACTATAAACATTTGCGGCATACACAGAACTGGTGCTGATACTGGTGACAATAACGGGCATACCCCATAATACTGCACGTATTGCCAAAGCCAATCTACTTTTTGCCTGATTATCTTTCATGTGGTTTTCTCGACTGGGAGTATATTTCTCTATAAGTCGGATCAGCCCATAAAAAGGATCAAGTTTTTATCTTTTTTTTATTTTTAATAGATAAGGGCTATAGTAGCTCAGCTCAAGCTGATGGGTATATGCCAGTGTTTCCAGGCTTTGCTGGGTGTTTTGCAGTGAAAATACCCCAGAAATATGGATATCTTTTAGCTCAGGATCAATGAAGTAAGTACCTTTCTTATAACGATAAAGTTCATCAAGAACTTTTTGCAATGGCCATTGTTCTACCACCAAAAGCTGCTGTGTCCAATAGGGTTTGTCATTTTCAAGGGCAATTGGTTTTGAAATATGACTGCTATCGAAAAAAGCGCGCTGACCCTGTTGCAGAATCTGACGTTGGGAAGAGGCCTGCGGCTGGATGGCAACGGCATGTTGATATACTTTCACTTTTGTTTGTTCGCGATGTTCCTGACGAACTGTAAACTGGGTACCCAGTGCTTCGACAGAGCCATTCTGGGTTTCAACCATAAATGGACGATGTTGAGGGTCTTTCGCAGTCTGAATATAAATTTCACCTTCAATCAGTTTAATCTGCCGAATCTGCTGGGAAAAATTCACCTGAATATAACTATCACTTGCCAAAATTAACTGTGAACCATCTTTTAAGGGAATGGTTTTAATTTCACCAATTTCAGTATGATAGTCAGATTGCCATTTTGCCCAAGGCATCAAATACATCGCTAAACCCAGTACAAATAGTCCTGAAAGGCTGAACAGCATATTCCGTTTTGTCGTCTGGTTAAATTTTTGATTTGACTGAACTAAAGATTCAGAGGGAAAGTCATTTGCAAGTCCTGTTAAGCCTTGCGTGAATTTTTCAATCTGTTGAATCGCTAAAGCATGTTGTTTTTTTTCTGCTTTCCATTGTTCAAATTGTTGCTGCTGGATTTCTGTCATTTCCCCAGAATGTAATAGCACCAGCCAGTCTGCGGCTGCGTCCAAGACATGAGGTGGAATTTTAGAGAAATGAGACATAGCGGCAATAATTGATGCGTTTAACTTACATGATTATAAAGGCTTATGCAGGCCAGAAAAGCCTGTTTCATATCTCTTTTTACAGTTGCTTCGGAAATATTCATTTTTTCGCTAATGGCTCGATAGGTCATGCCATCCAGTTGCGACATTAAAAATACCTGGGCTGTACGAGTCGGAAGTTTTTCCAGCATTAAGTGAACCTGATACAAGGTTTCCCTGATACACACCTCATGTTCAGCCGATGGAGAGTATTCTTCGGGCAGTTGTGCCAGGGCATCCAGATAAAGATATTCCACATGCTGGCGTCGCCAATGGTCAATAATCACATGCTTGGCGATTCCCATCAGCCATGCCTGAGGTTCCTTAATTTTTTCAAAGCAATATTCACTTTTTAAGGCACGATAAAAAACTTCCTGACTCAGGTCTTCTGATTGATGGTGATGCTGGAGCTTATGTTTAAACCATAACAGCAAGGTGGTTTGTTGAGACCGATAAATTTCACTAAACCATAACTGTTTTTCTACATTCAGGTTCATAGCAGGGAGTCCACAAATTGGCTGGAAGATGTGCAATTAAAGGAGAATTTAAAAATGTTTTTAAATAATAATGATAATTGTTCTTAATATCAATAGAATTGTATACAAACTTTTACATAAAGAAATGATCTGGTTTGGCGTGTTATTCGACTAATCCAATAGAGGGACTTTTTGTTTCCCTGATCTTCCACCTGATGAATGCTTTTTAGTTTGACCAAGTAGAGAATGTAATGAGTAAGCAACCTCTTGATTTAACAACACAACCACATTCTCAGCAGAATAAAATCAAATGGCTGATAGGACTTATCCTTTTAATGTTCCTAATATTGGGGGGCTGGAATTTCTGGAAAAAATCTCAGGCTGAAAAACAGGACTCGTTTAGCCAATGGAGCAAACCCGTTCCTGTGCGTGTGGTGGGGGTGCAGCGAGGCGACTTGCAACTTGAGATTAAAGCGATTGGTACAGTCGTTCCTGCTAATTTGGTCAATGTACAAAGTCAGGTTTCAGGTGTATTGCAAAAAATCTATTTTCAAGAGGGGCAATACATTCAGAAAGGGCAGTTACTGGCACAGATTGACCCTACGCCATTTCAGGTCGCATTGGCTCAGGCTCAAGGTACACAGCAACAAAACTTGGCTCAGTTACACAATGCACAGAGCGAATTGGTACGTTATCAATTGCTATATAAACAGGACTCGATTGCCAAGCAACAGGTTGATCAACAACAAGCATTGGTGAATCAGCTTAAGGGACAAATACAGGCCAATCAGGCACAGGTCGATGCAGCCAAACTGCAACTATCCTATACCAAAATTTATGCGCCGATTGATGGTCGGGTCGGGTTTCGCCTGAAAGATGCTGGCAATTTGATACAGGCCAATGAAGTAACAGGTCTGTTGAGTATTACTCAGGTTCATCCTATCTATGTCCAGTTCGCAGTGGCTGAAAACTATCTGGATATTGTTCGTGAAGCGTCTAAAAATAAACAAAGTATCCGTGTGAGTGTTTGGGATCGTACCGAACAAAAACAACTGGCTACAGGTTCGGTACAAGCACTGGATAATCAAATTGATCTCAATACAGGGACGCTTAAAGTTAAAGCTGCCTTTGCCAATACTGATGATGCTTTATTTCCTAATCAATTCGTCAATGTTCGTTTAAATGCCAAGACACTGCATAATGCTGTGCATTTGCCAAGTGATGCTATTCAGCATGGGGCAAAAGGAACCTATGTCTATATTATCAATAAAGAAAATAAAGCCGAGGTTCGGATGCTTAAACTGGGTATGGTTTCACAAGGGAAAACGGAAATTATTGAAGGTTTACAAGGCAATGAGCGTGTCGTTTTAGAAGGCATTGACCGCCTTTCAGAGGGGCAGAAAGTTCAGGTGGTTCAGGATGATCATGCACATCCAGCGCAAGCAAAAACTGTGGCTGGATAATCAAATGAATATCTCAAGATTCTTTATCCTGCGACCCGTAGCAACCACATTATTGATGTTGGCACTGTTTTTCAGTGGCTTACTGGTCTGGCGTTTATTACCTGTGTCTGCCTTGCCGCAGGTCGATTATCCTATTATTCAGATTTATACCTTTCAACCTGGGGCAAACCCAGACACTGTCCAGCGCACCATCACTTCACCTTTAGAACGGGAAATGGGCAAGATTGCTGGCTTAAAACAAATGTCATCCAGTAGTTCAGTCGGTGCATCTGTGATTACCCTACAATTTGAACTGAGTGCTGAACTGGGGATCGTTGAGCAAGAAGTGCAGTCGGCTTTAAGTACCGCCAGCAGCAAATTGCCAAATGATTTACCGACACCGCCGATTTATCGCAAGGTCAATCCTGCCGATGTGCCGGTCATTACATTGGCGATTAGTTCAGATACCTTGCCATTAACCACAGTCTACGACATGGTTGATACCCGAGTGGCACAAAAGCTATCCCAACTTTCGGGTGTGGGCATGGTCAGTTTGGCTGGCGGGCAGCGTCCAGCGATTCGGGTACAGATGAATCCGAGTGCATTGGCCGCGTTTAAGTTGAGTACAGAAGATGTCCGCGCTGCGATTTCGGCAGCCAATGCTAATCAACCCAAAGGCAGTTTTGATGGGCCGTACCGTTCTACCATGCTCGATGCCAATGATCAGATGCGTTCCGTTGCAGACTATGAGAATTTAATTTTACGTTGGAATAATGGCGCACCGATTCGTTTAAAAGATGTTGCGCAAGTCATTGAGGGCAGTGAAGATCGTTATATGGCGGCATGGGCAGATAGCCAATCTGCGATTTTAGTCAATATACAGCGCCAGCCGAATGCCAATGTGATCGAAGTGGCTGATCAAATCAAAAAAATACTACCCGAGCTGCAACAAAATCTCCCAGATAACGTGCATATCCGTGTGTTGACTGATCGCACTGAAAGCATTCGTAGCTCAATTAAAGATGTACAAAAAGAATTGGTTTTCGCCGTTTGTTTGGTAGTGCTGGTTACATTCTTATTCTTGCGCAATTTTGCCGCAACCCTGATTCCAAGTGTTGCTGTGCCACTGTCGATTATTGGTACCTTTGTATTGATGTATTTCCTTGGTTTCTCGGTCAATAATTTGACTTTAATGGCGCTGACCATTGCCACGGGTTTTGTGGTGGATGATGCCATTGTGATGCTAGAGAACATTGCACGGCATCGGGAGTCTGGGGAAAGTATGTTACAGGCGGCTTTAAAAGGCTCCAAGGAAATTGGTTTTACCCTGATTTCACTCACGGTTTCCCTGATCGCAGTTTTGATTCCTTTGCTGTTTATGGGGGATGTGGTTGGACGTTTATTCCATGAATTTGCGGTGACATTGGCTGCTGCGATTGCAATTTCACTGCTAGTATCGCTGACACTAACTCCAATGATGTGTGCCTATCTACTCAAAGACTCGGCAAAGCATACAGAGAAAACGAGTCGATGGAATCTTGATTGTGTGATTGGGCACTATGCCAAATTACTACAATGGGTGCTGCGACATCAAACCTTGACCCTAATGGTGATGTTTGCAACGGTGGTTTTGGCAGGACTTCTATATTGGTTTATCCCTAAAGGCTTTTTCCCTGTTCAGGACAATGGTGTGATTCAAGTCGTAACTGAAGCACCAGATCAGATTTCTTTTCAGGCGATGAGTGAACGTCAACATGCGTTGGCAAACGTCATTCTAAAAGATCCTGCGGTGGCCAGTTTGTCCTCCTTTATTGGTATAGATGCCAATAATCCAAAGTTAAGTAATGGACGTATTCTGATCAATTTAAAACCGCATGCTGAACGTGATCAAGCTGCTGAAGTGATTGCTCGGTTACGTGAAGACTTTGCCCAAGTTCAGGGAATCAAAGGTTGGATGCAACCTGTACAAGAGTTAAGTATTGAAGACAAAATTAGCCGTACCCAATATCAACTGAGTTTGACTGCACCGAAAGCCCAGCTATTAGAGCAGTGGACACCTAAACTGGTACAGGCATTGGCACAACATGCTGCCTTTGTAGAGGTCACCAGTGAAGATTCGGGGCAGGGTTTGCAAGCCTATATTGAGGTCAATCGTGATGCAGCAGCACGTTTAGGGCTAAGCGTTGAAGATATTAGTTTGGCTTTGCAAAATTTATTTGCGCAACGCCAAATAGCGACTTTATATACTCAGTCAAATCAATATCGAATTGTACTGGAACTCGACCCTAAATTAACTCAAGGCATTGAAGCGCTAAACCAAACTTATATTCATAACAAACAGGGACAGGCAATCTTGTTGAGTGCGGTTGCAACTATTGTGCAACAACATGCACCGATTATTTTACAGCACCAGTCTCAATTTCCTGCGGTTGGGATTTCTTTTAATTTGGCCAAGGATGTCTCCTTAGGTGAGGCAATTGAAGCGATTGAGCAGGTTCGGCAAAATCTTGATTTGCCTCCTGAGCTAGATTTGCAATTACAAGGTGCGGCAGCAGCGTTTAAAAATTCTCAGCAGCATACCTTGTGGTTAGTGATTGCCGCCATTGTGACCATGTACATTGTTTTGGGAATGCTTTACGAGAGTTTTATTCACCCGATTACTATTCTTTCTACTTTGCCATCCGCTGCGATTGGTGCTTTGTTGGCACTGTTTATGGTCAATCAACCACTGGATATGATCGCCCTGATTGGGATTATCTTGTTGATTGGTCTGGTCAAGAAGAACGGCATCATGATGGTTGATTTTGCCTTGGCTGCCCAGCGCAATCAGGGCTTATCTGCTGAACAGGCGATTTATCAGGCTGCATTATTACGCTTTCGTCCCATCCTGATGACCACACTGGCCGCATTGGTTGGTGCAATTCCACTGATGCTCGCTTCAGGTTCAGGCGCTGAGTTACGCCAGCCTTTAGGGATTGTGATGGTGGGCGGCTTATTGCTGAGTCAGGTTTTAACCTTATTTACCACACCTGTGGTGTACCTGTTTTTTGATGGACTAAAGCAGGATCAAGATAAATCTGTCGTATCAAATCAGGCAGGGACATGCGAATGAACCTGCTGTCTATTTTTATTCATCGTCCTGTAGCCAGTATTTTACTTGCAACTGCCATTGTCCTGCTTGGGATATTGGCTTATTGGCGCTTGCCTGTTGCGGCACTGCCACAGGCAGATATTCCAACCATTGTGGTACGTGCTAATTTACCAGGCGCAAGCCCCGAAAGTATGTCCGCAACGGTGGCGACCCCTTTGGAACGTGCCATGATGGGCGTGTCTGGGGTAAAGGCGATTAACTCATCCAGTAATCAAAGTTCGACACAGGTGGTTTTACATTTTGATTTAAATACCGATATCAACGAAGCGGCACGTGAGGTTCAGGCTGCGATTAATGTAGCAATGTCACAGTTACCCTCAGGTATGCCCAGCCCGCCTGAATATTTCAAAATTAATCCCAGCCAAAGCCCCATTTTCTATTTGGCGCTGAGTTCACCACAGCTTTCAGCGGGCAAGCTGTATGAGATTGCCTCCAATCAATTACAGCCCAATTTGGCGCAGATCGGTGGTGTTGGTGAAGTGGAGATTGATGGCGCCTCCATGCCTGCCGTGCGCATAACCATTAATCCAAATGCACTGATTTCTATGGGCGTTTCATTAGAACAGGTGCGACAGGCAGTTGCGAGCAGTAATGTGGTGCAAGCATTGGGTGTGGTTGAACAGCAACAATTGCGTTGGCAAGTGGCGCTCTCAACCCAGTTAAAAACAGCGCAGGATTTTGCCAATCTGGTGATTAAGCAAACTGATGCTGGCATGGTACGTTTAAAAGATATTGCGGAGGTGACGGACTCAGTTGAAAACCGTTATGTCAGTGGTTTTCATAATGGTCAGCCTGCGGTTATTTTAAAAATCAGCCGTCAGCCAAATGCCAATACCATTGCCATGATTGATCAGATTCAGGCCAGATTGCCTGCTCTAAGTCGATTAATCCCAAGTGATGCAAAATTAACTGTGGTGATGGATGGCTCGAATATTGTACGTGCCAGTTTGAGTGAAGCACGGGATACCTTGATTTTCTCCATGCTGTTGGTTGTGATCGTGGTGGTATTGATGCTGGGGCGATTGCAAAGTGCCGTGATTCCAGCGATGGCATTGCTGGTCACCTTGGTTGGTGTTTGTAGTCTGATTTATCTGGCTGATTTTTCTCTCAATAATCTTTCGATTATGGCGATGATTGTCGCCATTGGCTTGGTCGTGGATGATGCCATTGTGGTGTTAGAAAATATTGAGCGATATATCGAACAGGGATGTGCTCCACTCCAAGCGGCTGTAAAAGGTATTCAGGAAGTTGGTTTTACTTTGATCGCCATGAACTTGGCATTGATGGTGATTTTCCTTTCTGTTTTGTTTATGGGCGGCGTGATTGAACGCCTGTTTAGAGAGTTTTCGCTGACCTTGGTGTTTGTGATTGTACTCTCTGTGTTTGTTTCTCTTGTTTTAACCCCGAGCTTATCGGCACGTTGTTTAAAGCCTTTGAGCAAGCATCAGCCGCAAAAACTTTATCGTTATAGTCATGATTTTATTCAAACGTTAACCCAGTCTTATATTGGTTCTTTAAGGTGGGTGTTAAAGCATGGCTATCTCATCGTGGTGCTGTGGCTAGGTGCAATCATTGCCTCAGTCTATTTATATGATTTACTGCCCAAACGCGTGTTGCCCGAACAGGATACAGGGCGTGTTGGGGCATTCATTCGGGGTGATGATGGTTTCTCTTTTCAAATTATGCAGCCTAAAATTGCTGCTTTTACCCAAGCCCTGATTGCCGATCCTGAGGTTCAGGATGTGGTGGGTACCTCAGGCGGTGGAGGTGGGATGACCAACTCATTTCTGATGGTAAGTCTTAAACCGAAAGCCGAACGAGATGGATTAAGCTCCAAAGAGGTGGTTGAACGCTTAAAGCGCAATGCGCCTTGGCAGGCAGGTGCCGTTTTTTCTGCCAGTGTTGAACAGGATTTACAGTTGGATGATCCTTTTTCCAGTGGCAATGCTCAGGAATATCTACTTTTGCTGCAATCGGATCATGTGAGCTTGCTGCGTGAATGGGCGCCTAAAGTTGCCGAAGCCATGAAAAAACTGCCTGAGTTAGACGAAGTCGAGACACAGGGCGATGAGGGGGCACAGCATGTCACGTTGGATATTGATCGTGAAGCAGCAAAGCGTTTAGGTGTCGATATTGACGGTATTGCCAGTGTGCTGAATAACTCCTTTTCACAGCGCCAGATTTCAACTATTTATGATCAGAATGATCAGTTTCATGTGGTGATGGAGGTGGATCGTCATTTTACCGAACATCCCGAAGCCTTGGCAAATATCAAAGTACCTAATCAACAAGGCGAGTCTGTGCCTTTAAGCAATTTCGCCACATGGTCTTATGGGATTAGTAACGATCGAGTTCATCGCCGTAATCAATATGCAGCAATGGGTGTCGGCTATGTGGTGAAGAATGGCTATAGCTATGAACAGGCTGATGCCGCGATTCGGAGTGTGTTGCCCAAGATCATGTTGCCTAAAGAGATTTTTATAACCACAGATCGAGATGTGGAAAGTGAAAGCCTACAGGCAGGGCTCAGTACACCTGCTCTGATTGTTGCAGTGATCATGCTGATTTTTATTGTTCTTGGTGTGACTTATGAAAGTATTGTGCACCCGTTTACGATTCTATCGACCATTCCAACGGCTGCTTTGGGGGCTTTATTCAGTTTATGGTTGTTTAACATTCCGTTTAGTCTGATTGCCTTATTAGGCCTGTTTTTACTGATCGGGATTGTGGTGAAGAATGCCATATTGTTGATTGATTTTACTATTCAACAACGCCGTCAAGGTCACACGGCGATGGATGCCGTCATTGCGGCAGCGACTTTACGTTTTCGTCCTATTCTGATGACCAACACGGCTGCTTTATTGGGGGCAATCCCGCTGGCATTGGGTTGGGGCGAGGGTGCTGAAATGCGCCAGCCTTTAGGTGTTGCCATCGTCGGTGGACTGGCTTTGGGGCAACTTTTAACCTTGTATACCACACCTGTGATGTATTTAATTTTGGAAAACATTGCTCAGTTGTTTAAAAACTTGATGATGAAATTTAATGTTTTTCATTGGAGCAAATAGGAAGTCTTTATGAAAAAAACAGTATTCACACTTTCTATGAGCCTGAGTTACATCATGTTCTTGACGGCTTGTCATTCGGCACTTAGACCTGCGACCTATGAAAAGCCAGTGATTCAGAGTGCGGAGCAATATAAATATGCAGGTTTGAAATGGGTTGAAGTATCGACACTTTCAACCGAAAAACAGGCGTGGTGGGAAATTTACCATGACCCGATATTGTCAGGATTGATACAGCAACTCAATCAGCAGAATCTAACTGTACAACAAGCTGAAGCACGATATCGACATGCCATCGCGTTGCTAGATGAACAAGGTGCAGCTTATTCGCCAACGTTGAATCTGGCGGCTGGTGCAAATCGTGGTGAAACTAAAAATCTTGGCACCAATCGCCAGTTTAGTAGCAATTTAACCGCCAGTTGGATACCTGATCTGTGGGGACGTATTGCTAAAGCAATCGAGGGACAACAGGCCAATATGCAGGCTTCGGCTGCGGATTTGGCCGCAATAAAACTGAGCCAACAGTTACTAGCAGCGGATAGTTATTGGAACATCCGCTTATACGATGCAAAACTTGATGTACTTAAACAGACACAACAGAGTTATGAACGTTCGGTACGTATTTTACAGCAACAACATCAAGCTGGACTGATTGCACGTGCCGATGTGATTCAGGCAGAAACTCAACTGAAGCAAGTGGTGACTCAGCAGTTAGAAGCACAGCGTAACCGCTACTTACAAGAAAATATCTTGGCTATTTTACTTGGGAAAAGTGTGGCTGACTTTGATTTAAATAAAGCTGCTTATCAATTTAATACGCCGAAAATACCAACACAAATTCCCAGTCGTCTCTTGAGCCAACGCCCCGATGTTATCAGTAGTGAACGGGAACTCGCTTTGACCCATGCCCAGCTTGGATTGGCGCAAACAGCATGGTTGCCTGATATTAGCATTGGTCTGGATACCGCACTGAATAGTCAGGTATTTAGTACGCTATTTCAGTCGCCTCAGTCGATCTGGTCGATTGGTATAAAAGCCATGGGTACGATATATGATGGTGGCAAACGTAACGCAGTGCTTAAACAGGCACAAGCCAATTATGAGGAAAAACTTGCAGCCTATAAACATGCTGTTTTAACGGGATGGAAAGAAGTTGAAGATGGATTGATTCAGGCAACGAACTTTCAATTACAGCTTGAGGAACAACAGCAGCTTTTAAAGCTTTCAATTGAAAATGAGCGAGTTGCAACCCAACGTTATAAGGCAGGTTTAGTCAGCTATCTGGAGGTGGCAACTGCACAGAATTTACGATTGGGTGCGGAAGAGCGTCTATTGGAACTCCAACAATCCCATATAAAAAACTCTGCTCAGTTGGTGGCTGCATTGGGGGGAGGAACGTCTATTCCTGAATAATATTAATCATGATTAAACATTTGAACTGATAGACAGAACAATGTTTTTTACCAGAAGTTCTAAATCTATGTGGAACAATTATGACTAAATGGTAGAATTTTTATGTAAAATTAATAATAATGATTATCATTTATATTGTTATTTTATTTATTTAATGTATGATTTATGAAAATTTTTAAGCAATTTTTAAGGTCGATGTAATGATCAATAAAAACCTCTCTCTCATTCCTCCTACTTTCTTAAGAACGAAACTTTATATTTCTGTTGTAGGGGTTATTTTTTCATCCATGGCATGTGCCCAGGATGCCCAGCAAGGCACGGCAACATTACCAACAATTGCTGTGACCGCAGGCAAGGAAGAAGTTGCCTATAAGTCTGGCAATATGGATATTCCCCGTACAGAAAATGATGTGCAGGCATATACCATGATTACCCAGGAAGAACTGGAACGATCAGGTGCAACCACTGTCACCGAAGCGATTGCCAAGTTACTACCCATGGCAACTTCAACCAACAATTCAAGTTATTTCACCGCAACCTCCAGCCAAATTAACTTACGGGGCTTGGGGGCAAGCCAGACTTTGGTCTTGATTAATGGCCGCCGTAGCGCAGGTACAGGTAACCGTGGTACAGCAGAGTCAACCCAGCAACCCAACTTAAATAATATTCCTTTGGCAGCGATTGAGCGTATTGAAGTATTACCTACCTCAGCAGCAGCGATTTATGGAAGTGGAGCTGTAGGTGGGGTGATTAATGTCATTCTGCGCAAGGATTATGTGGGTACTGATATTGATTTGCGCTATACGGATACGACGGATAACAAGCAACCTGTTAAGTCATTGAATGTGGTTTCAGGTTTTTCCCTGGAAGATGGTCGTACCCATGTCATGTTGACAGCCTCTAAAAAAGATCAGGATGGGTTATTGGTTAGGGAGCGTCCTTATAAAAATAAAGAGCGTCAGAATATTTTAAAAAATAATCCAGATGTGATTTATGGGACAACAAAAGACAATACTGTGGCCAATAATCCTCCTCCTGGAAATCTAACCAACATTCGTACAAAGGATGGGTCAGAGTTGATGTCTGGATGGGGATCTTCCATTGCCCATATTCCAGCGGGTTGGGATGGAAATGTAAATCACTTGGGTCAGGGTTATGCATTGGGATTAGGGTCGGGAGTAACAGCGTGGTCTGGAAATTCACCAATCCTATATGATACTGATACAGAATCTGTGGGGCTTTCCATCAATCGTGATTTTACTGATCGCTTAAATGTCTTTCTTGAAGCAGGTTATGAGCGAGAAAAGGGTTGGGGCTATAATGATGCACCACATGGCTATGGTGTGGTCACGGTCAGTAAAAATAGTCCACACAATCCCTTTGGCAAGGATATTCTGGTGAACTATGTTCTTGGTGCAGATAGTTTTGGCGCATGGTCTAAAGATACTTTCCAGACAACACAGAAGAAAGCTGCCACGGGTTTTACTTTTGATTTAACGCCTGAATGGCTACTGTCTGCGGATTATGCGTGGAGTAAATCTGATATTCGCCAACGTTATATCCGCAAAGGAACAACAAATCCAAAAGCGGTGCAGTGGAACAAGGATACCGCAAGTAATTCAATTGACTTTATTGAAGACTATACAAACAAGTCAACAGACCTGATCCAGAAATATTGGCATTACACCAAAAACAATACCCAGCAAACCCTCAATGATATGTCAATTCGTGCAACAGGCCCAATTGCCACTTGGTACGCGGGGGATATTCAACTGGCAACAGGGATTGAACACCGTCGTTATGAAAGCGAGGGTTTTGCTGACCATCAATATGTAGACAATCCATGGGTTAAACCAACAGAGCGAAAAACCCAGACATCAAGTGTTTATGCAGAATTTAATGTGCCATTGATTTCACCTGAACAAAATATTACTTTTGCCAAGTCGCTTGAGATGCAATTGGCAACACGCTATGAAGATTTCAAAGTTTCGGCAAAAGTACCTCAATACGATTCTAAAGCTGACTCCACCACAGGTTATAAGTCTAACTTATTGGGTTATAGCGACTCTGGCACAGCTAAATTTGATGCGATTACACCAACCATTGGTTTTAAGTTTGTACCAAATGATCAAGTCATGTTCCGTGCATCATATAGTGAGGGTTTTGTAACACCCACGGTTGGTCAATTAGCCTTGCCAACAATTGCTGAAAATACCAGTACCTCTTTAAAAGACCCTGTTACAGGTAAGATGTTGGGTACAGACACTGATATTATTTCTGGGGGGAATCCGAATATCACGCCAGAAAAATCAAAAAGTTATAATTTTGGTATGGTCTTAACCCCTGAAATGATTGAGAACCTGCGTTTATCTGTAGACTACTATCAAATTAAAAAAACCAACAATATTACTTCTGTTGCAGCCCAATACATTTTGGATAATCAGGGGAAGTACGCTGATCGGGTAAAGCGTGATGCCAATGGTAATGTTGAATCGATTGATACTACTTCATTTAATGCTTTAGGTTTAAAGACCAAGGGGATTGATACCAATCTCAATTATGCTTTTGATAGTCTAATTGGGAATACCTTGTTGAATCTTGGGTATACCTATGTAAAAGAATATCTACAACAGGATTCAGTCACCTCCCCTATAACTGATTTTGTGTCTATTGGCAGCAATAGTGCAGACTATCCGTTAAAACATCGTGCCAATGCTTCAATCTATTTACAGCCAAATGATACATGGGGCTTTGGTTGGGCTGCTCAGTATTATGGTGCTTACACCATTGAGAATGCCTCAGCGATTCTGAATCAGACAGGCCAGAATGCAACTGAATTAAAGATCAAGGATCAGATTTACCATGATGTGTTTGCAAAAGCAAAATTACCTTTATCAAAACGAAACATGGTTAAAGCGGCAGAAGTAGGTTTTGGTATCCAAAACTTGTTTAATGACTACACCGTGGATATGTCCAGTTCATCTGGATATATCAGCAAATATAGCGATCCACGTGGTCGTCAATACTATCTGAATCTTAAATTCTCTTTCTAATCAGTGAATAAATGAAATGACTATTATCGTTCGAATAGTAGTCATTTTTTATTTTTGGAATCTTTTTTATGACTACTGATCTGATCGCTCCCGTGGAACAGCCTGTTCCAACCAAAATATCTTCCAAAAAAGTAAAAACGGATAAGAAGTCAATCATTCGCTATCGCGTCATGATTTTCTTCCGATTTATTTTGGCTCTCTTTGGTGGTTATTATTTTGCCGCAATTGCAGCGATGTTGATGGGCGAGTTTTTTCATAGCGAACCCTTAAAAGCCAATGCAGTGATGAGTGCCACCATGCTGGCTTTTATCCTGCATTGTGGTGTGTTCATTTGGGTGTTTATGGTCAGCTCGACTTTAAAGGCATGGTTGGGCGTGATTTTGCCCAGTGTATTGATGACCGTGGTTTACTGGCTGATCAAGGGATAAGTGTATTATGCGTACTGATGGTAAGAACGAGGGCGCACGCCAGTCGATGTCATGGCTGCATACATGGATTAGCCTGTTGCTTGGCTGGCTGCTTTATGCCGTATTTTTAACAGGAACCCTGAGTTTTTTCCAGAATGAAATCACGGTCTGGATGAAACCTGAACTGCATCAATCAATCAATTATACCTCACAGCAACAGCAACTCAATTATGCTTTGCAATACCTGAATGAAAAGGGACAAAAAGCCGAAAGCTGGAATATCCGATTTGCCAATGAACGCCAACCCGCCATTACTTTAAATATTCGCAAAGCAGGGGAAAGCCGCCGCCGTGGTGGGGAAATTTATCTGGATGCCGCAACAGGACAGGAAATCAAGGCAAGGGAAACACGGGGTGGAGGTTTTCTCTATCGTTTCCATTTTGAACTGTATGGCATGGACCGCATTTGGGGGCGCTGGATTGTGGGGATTGCCACAATGTTTATGTTTGTTGCCATTATCAGTGGCATCATTACCCATAAAAAGATTTTTAAGGATTTCTTTACTTTTCGTCCCGCAAAGGGACAGCGTTCCTGGCTAGATGCCCATAATGCAACTGCCGTGTTTGCATTACCTTTTCATATCATGATTACCTTTAGTGGCCTTTTATTATTGATGTATTTATTCATGCCTTGGTCAATGAAGAGTAACTATGGCGATGGACAGGCATTTTACCAGGTCATCAATGAACCAGTGGCCAAAACACCTGAGCAGGCACGTTTATTGGCCGAGCAGAAACGTAAAGAGGCCCTGGAACGCGGTGGTCGAGATGAGCAACGGGGCAGAGGTGATGATCAAGCCAAAAAGCCTGAGCTTAGCCCAGCACCCATGGTTGATATTCTTGCATTGAATCATTCAGTTCAGCAGCAATGGAAAGATAATCCAATCGCCTATATTCGAGTGAATAAACCGAATACGGTAGAATCAGACATTGAATTCAATGCGACACGCACGACCACATTACTTGACCGTGAAAGTATCCCAACGCTTAAGTTTAATGGAGTAACAGGGCAGGTGATTGATGAAGCCCAACCTGTAAACTCGACACCAAAAGCAATTTATACCTTGGTGACATGGCTGCATATGGCGCATGGCGTGGATGCGGTATTACGCTGGCTACTGTTTTTGTCAGGTGTGCTTGGCACAATGATGGTGGCAACAGGGCTAATACTATGGACCGTCAAACGGGCGCCTGATGTACAGAAACTCGGTTATAAACCGTTTGGACATCGCTTCGTTGAGGTGATGAACGTCGCGGCGATTATTGGATTGCCTATTGCCTGCGCGGCATATTTCTGGTCAAACCGTTTCATTTCAGTACAAATTGCTGAGCGTTCACCTATTGAGATCAAGGTATTTTTTTATACATGGTTAGCCACTTTAATTTATGCGATTGTCCGTCAGCATCGTCAGGCATGGCTTGAGTTATTGGCTTTGGCGGCGGCAATGTATCTCATTACCCCAATCCTGAATATTGCTACAGGTGGTCGCGCTCTATGGAGCAGCATTTATCATGCGCAGTGGATGGTGGCAAGTTTTGACCTTATATGCCTGATTCTAGGTGTGCTGTTTGCCTATGGCTATTATAAGTTAAAGCGTTATCAAGGCCTGCCTGTCAAAGCGAAGAAAGTGGCAATGAAAGAGGAGCAAGCCTAATGTCTGCATGGATTTTATGGTGTATCTCAGTTTTTGCTTTCAGTAGCCTGGCATGTGGTATGAACAAGCATCAGCGAGACATTTTTACAGCTAAGGTGACTGAACAGAAAACCCGTTTATTTCAAATTGTTGGCTGGGTTGTCTTTGCTGTTTCAGCAGTGCTTGTACTGTTCTGGAAAGGTGCTTCCATTGGTATGGCCGAATGGCTGGGTTGTTTGACTTTTGCTGCCTTGGCAGTGGGTTTAACACTGACCTATTACCCTAAAAAACTATTTCAGTTAAATGGGGTGGTTGCGGGCTTGTTCATCATTTTCTTGATTGTATTCCTGATTTAAAGTGATTTATTTGCTTTTATTTTTAGTGAATGTTCCCACATTCTTTTTCAAGGGTGTGGGGATGACTGTAATTTGGTCTGGCGATAATATATGATCGTGAAATACATTTCCAAATAGAATTAGATAGATTCAACAAAAGTTAATACTTAACTTGCCTAAAACTTATGCATGTAGGCTCTGGGAGAGCTACAGTAAATTCATCTGATGAAAATTCCAGAATAAATTTAGATGGCTGAAATTTGAATACAAATATATTTTTTAGGAATTAGAGAATAATCCTAAAAGATGATACAGGTTAAAAATTATCTTTGACGGCTCTCCAGACGTTTGAGCACCAGTTTATAGATCGAATCCAGATAATCATTTAATGGTATCAGAACCTGACCAGATTTGCTTCGCACATACTTAAAATAAGGTGTGAGAGGGTAGAGATTACTTTCACAGACAATTACTTTCTGGAATCTATCCTTATCAAACTGGTCTGCGGTAATGTCAATGATGATGCCATTCACAATCAGGTAACAGTGTGATATTTCAGGCGTTCTGGACGTTACCTGAACCTTACCTTCCCGATAGTCAGGTTTAATTTGATGAACAGTTAATAAGTAGTATTGCAATAGTTCACAGGCATCTGCACCACATTCCTTGGGGAACTTACTAAATATTCCAGTGATAAAGCCATTCGTAACATGATCTAAAGCATCACGAAACTCATTTGCAATAATAGTCAGTTTTTCGACCTCATTTTGATAAGCCATATCATTTTCTTTCTTTAAGTCATTTGCATTAGTTATTATTAAAACTGATTAATTGTGAAATTGAATTAATTTTAACAGTTAAATTGTTAATAATATGATGAGTTGTAGTTTTTTTATTACTTATTAAATTTGGTTTTTTTAAGTTATCGAACTGGGTGTGCTTTGTAATTTTTTTAATAATTATCATTGTGTTGTATAAAAAGGTGTTTAGATTTGTATGACTTAACTTTAAAGAATAATTTTTTGTATTATAAAAGGAGTAGAGCTGACTTAAAAGGGGATTAAAAATGTTAAAAATTATGAAGATTGAAGAGAAAATTACTCAACTCGGGATAGGTGAGTTCTTGTTTGTCGGCCGTGATTTTAATATTAATGAAATGCAAAGCATACTTCACTATCTTAGAAATCTTGAAACAAAAAGGGTATTGGAAATTGTATATACCCATAAGGAGTCTGAAACAGGTACGTATTTAATTGATTTGATAAAAATACAAAAGATTCAAAGGTAGAGCACACAAAATGTTCAATCAGTATTTTAAAATATAGCACTGAGAATATTTAAAAGACTTTTGTTTTTAGTCTATGGTATTGATTTAAATATTTATTTATTCCTGGAAAATTAAATTTTTAAAATAAATAGCTAAATGAATGTTTGACCTCATCCTTAATAAGGAGTATAACGCTAACTCCCTAATGCGGGGTGGAGCAGTCTGGTAGCTCGTCGGGCTCATAACCCGAAGGTCGTTGGTTCAAATCCAACCCCCGCATCCAATATTTTTTGCTCTGTGATGTTTGTAAGGTCATTATTATTCAATGGATAATTGACCAGATTAGCTTAAATAACCCTAAATAAAGCTAAAAATTATTAAATTCTAGAAATGTCGTTCTATTTCCTCATCTATCTAGTGTTGTAGTAAATCCAAATAAATCGCTTGAGCTCAGTAATGAGTGATTTTGTTTTGAAAATTATTAATGAATGGTATGTTGCACAAGCCTGTAATGGCAATGAAATTAGTGTGCAAATTATCCCCCTAAAACGCCAGCAGAGCACCATCAATGGCTTTAAATGGGTGGAAGTTGGAAAGAAAGTGCTTTTATCCTCTGGACAGGAGGTTGAGCTTAATCTGGATGGTCGAAGTTTTTATACCTCTGTAAATAATCTGTATCATTTGACTTAATTTTAAATAAAGATTGCAAATGGTAGATAAGGGCGTATAGTGAATTAAGACGATAGGAAAATATTTTTGTCTCATTAAAATTCTTATTATGCAGTTTTAATTTTTATCTTTGCTTATTTGATATTTTAGTTTCAAAGTCTATTATTTTAAAGTTAAAAATCTTATTAATATATTCTCTAAAAGAGAAAGGATATAGTTATGTCTAGTTATATGAATGGTACAGTAAAGTGGTTTAATGAAACCAAAGGTTTTGGTTTTATCCAGTCGGATAATGGTCAGGATGTTTTCGCCCATTATAGTGAAATTGCAAATAATGGCTTTAAGACCCTGTTTGAGGGGCAACGTGTTAAGTTTGACGTAATGCAAGGCAAGAAAGGGCTTCAGGCAAGCAATATTACGGTGATGCCTTTAAGCTCTTAATTGCAGACATGGTTTTGATCGAATCCGTAGGCGATACGGTATATTTGAGCAGTAAACAGAATAAGCGTATTCCTTGAATTGGTCTGTATCAGACTATAAATGATAGGTTCAAATTACAACGCAAAGCATGAGATCGCATCATGCCGATCAAAAACCCACTTTTTACTAGAGTGGGTTTTTTACTCATTATTATTTTAAATTCTGGTAAATATATGATTATAATGCAATGAAAATAAATATTTTTATTCCAGTTGTCATGATTTTATCAATCTTGGGGTGTCAAAAAGAAACAGATAATATTTACAGTACACTTGAGTTTAATCATGTTAACAAGAAAATATTAGATTATTTAAATGTTTTAGATAGTGTGTATTCTGCTAAAGAAGAAAAAGTAAAAATACTATGTACAAGTTATCCTTATCTATATAGATATGAATATATACCTGCCTTATTAAAAGTTGTTCCAGACAAATATAACAAAGAAAATCTATTGAATGAGCTCGATTTCACCATGCAGTACTATCAAGATAAGCTTAGAATTGATTGTCATCATTTGATCGTGAATAAAGCCATAACTTCTTAAAGATAACATATTGATGCTTTGAAAGATGGATAGAGTTAAAAGGATATACTCCTAATGAGAACTTTGCTGATAGCATAAACTTGAGTGGTTCCGATGGCTAGCCTTCGTGGTAATCAGTAGCAAGCGTGTTCGATCATGATTGATAAACATGGCACTCATATGAAGCTCTAGATTTTTTATATAGTAGGGATAAGCGTTCCAGAACTCTTTGTTATCAATGACGTAACAAAAGATTAATTTTTATCATTAAAGCTATATAAAAGACATAATGAATAAGAATCATTACAATCTGAAATAATCCTGCTGTCATAATTTAAGAAAACAACTGCGGGAAATAATAATGCCTCAATATTTAAGAATAGCTGAAAATGTGTACAGGAACTTTCAGGAAAATGATAAGTTTGTGGCTGATAAACAGGAATGTTTAAACCTAATTATCAAACAGATTCGTAGGGAGTTGGTCGATACGGATTTGAAGCTGCTCTATAACTATATTGATTTCGCTGATAGATTTAACAGACCTATAACAGATGGGAAAATCAGTCTGGATATTAGTCTAATCCCAAGCTATAAGCATAAGGATGAGTTTGTTCTATGGCTTGCAGGGTTTATTGAAAAAATTACTGAGGGCGGGGTCAAGCGGTTGCCGCCGCTACATCAGGACATACCACCAGAATTTACCTTTCAAAGTGATCCAAATGTGATTTTAGATATACGAAATGAACACAGTGGTGAACGCATTATTTCCTATTTTAGAAGTGATGATTTTGCTGAGGAAATTAAGAATATTTAATTTCCAAGGAGATAGAGATTTTTTATGGTTTGAAGCAGAAAATCATATTTATAAAAAGAGAGAATCTGGAGTCTTTCTTTCTATAAATATTTTTGGGATCAACCCAGACTTTCCACAATACTGATCATCACCTCAGCGCAACCTTGGCGGGCAGCTCTGGCCTTGCTGTATTCTTCTGAATGATAACAGGCCTGCGCTGTTGCCAGGTCAAAAAACTCGATAATGACATGGCGTTGGTATTCTGGCCCCTCCATACAAATGGACTCACCACCGCGGGCAAGGAATTTAGCCCCATATTTTTCAAAGGCCAAGGGTGCCAGAGCCATATATTGTTTATATTGTTCCAGATCGTGAATGGTTACGTGAGCAATCCAGTAGGCAGACATTGATTTTCTTCCTTGATTTTAAAGTTTTGATAATCTTCTGTATCTCATACAAAAAATTAGCTATTTAAAATGTTTTTAGCAACGGTTGCCGCTTCCGCGATATGTTCAGCCACAGCCTGTTTGGCTTTTTCAGGGTCTTTATATAAATAGATCGCTTCACACATATTTTTAATGCGTTGGTAACCTGAAATTTCACGTTTGGTGGATTTCATGGTCATGGCACGCAGGCGGCTGATCCGTCCATTTAAACGTTGTACCACTTCCCAGGCAATCTGGTGCTTGGCTGTGGTAAAAATGGTTTCATACAGTTTTGCCGATGTTGAAATAATTAAATTAATATCATCACGGGCAAAGGCCTGTTCCAGTTCTGACAATAATTCCTTAAGGGTGTCACTGGTTTGTTCCGTGAGGTTTTTTGTACAGTCCGCAACTGCACTTTGCTCCAATAAAAGACGAATCTCGTAGATTTGCGATGCAATCTCCCAATTTAGCAGGGAAACAATAGGGCCTTTATTTGGCAGAATTTCCACCAGGCCTTCTGCCTCTAAATAGCGGATCACTTCGCGTACCACAGAACGGCTGACCCCCAGCTCTTCACATAAGGTTCTTTCAACCAGCCTTTTACCTGAAGGAAAGTAGCCCGTAATAATGGCGTTGCGGACTTTTCCTAAACATAGCTCTCGCAGGGTTACAGGTGGATTTTCAATTTTTAGATTCATAGATAACCAATCGTTCCCAATTTCATTATGCAAATTTTGTTACATCTGTCTTGTCTAAAAACAGCATAGCAAACTCTTGCTTTTTTTTCATTATGTATTATGGTATACCATAATACAAGTTAAAAGATAAATTCACTCGCAAGGAAATGCCATGAATCTAATCCGTAAAACAGTACTTCATGTTGAAACGACCTATGTCGATGGCGGTAAAGAAGCAGCAACACCATTAAAGATGGTGGCAGCTGCGGCTGTGATTAAAAATCCGTGGGCAGGGCAGGGCTATGTTGAAAACCTGACACCTGAAATTCGTCGTATTGCACCCATCTTAAGTGAGCATCTCACCAAGCTGATTATTGATGAGGTTGGTTCAGGTGAAGCTGTGGAAGCTTTTGGTAAAAGTGCGGTGGTGGGGCTGGATGGCGAGCTTGAACATGCATCCGCGCTTATCCATACCTTACATTTTGGTAACACTTACCGTGGCGCAGTTGGCGCAAAATCTTATCTAGCCTTTAACAACACACGCGGTCCTGCCAATGCACCGATCCTGATTCCCATGATGGATAAAAATGATGAGGGCCGCCGTTCACACTATTTGACCCTACAGTTTGCCATTCCAGATGCACCCGCGGCTGATGAGTTGGTGGTTGTGATTGGTGCTGCTACAAGTGGTCGTCCACACCATCGTATTGGCGACCGTTATCAGGATTTAAAGGAATTAGGTCATGATCTCGAAAATCCAGCAGCTGTCAAATAACCGTGTTGCTCATTATTTTGAGCAGGGTGAGGGAGAACCACTGGTTCTGATTCATGGTGTTGGAATGCAGGCGGCGGCATGGACTCCACAAATTGAGTATTTCTCAAAGCATTACCGAGTGATTTCCGTGGATATGCCAGGTCATGGACAAAGCACCAAGTTGGCGGATGATGCGCCGTTGCAGGACTTTGTAAACTGGACCATCGAGTTTATTAGCGCACTGGGTTTAGGTGCGGTGAATCTGGCGGGACATTCAATGGGTTCGCTGATTACCACAGGTGTAAGCGTCACCCGACCAGACCTGGTAAAACGGATGGCGGTGCTGAACGGGGTGTATAAACGTACTCCAGAGGCAAAGGATGCCGTGATCCAGCGGGCGGAAGAATTGAAGACAGGTCATATTGACATTGAGACACCATTGCAGCGCTGGTTTGGCGACAGTGAAATTGAGCAGCAGGCTGCACGCAAGGTTAAATCATGGTTAAAGGATGTTGATATATCTGGCTATGCAACGGCCTATTCAGCCTTTGCACGAGGTGATGCGGTATATGCGGATCAATGGTCAAACATTCACTGTCCAGCCCTGATTTTAACGGGCACGGGTGATCCCAACTCAACTGCGGAAATGGCAATCCAGATGGCCAGTCAGGCAAAAAATGGTAAGGCGGTTGTGATTGAGAATGAACGCCATATGGTGAACCTGACCGCACCAGACAAAGTGAACAATGCAATGCAGGCATGGTTGGAAACCAGCGTCTAGATTGCCACACATCAATGAAGGAATATGACAATGAGTGAAATGGAAACTGTCAATAAAATACGTGAGCTTCGTGATGCCTTTGGATCATTTATGACGGGCGTGACAGTGGTGACCACCTGTAAAGAGGATGGAACACCATTAGGCTTTACCGCAAACTCCTTTGCTTCGGTGTCTCTGGACCCAGCGCTGCTTTTGGTGAGCATTGCCAAGACATCCAGCAACTACCATAACTTTGCCAACGCATCGCACTTTGCTATCAATATCCTGTCGGAAGAGCAAAAGGATGTATCCAACACCTTTGCCCGTCCAAGTGATGACCGTTTTGCCCAACTGGCATGGTCAACAAGTGAACAGCAAAACCCATTGATTGATGGCGTGAGTGCATGGTTTGACTGCACCACGTATCAAATTGTGGATGCTGGCGATCATGCGATCCTGATTGGTCAGGTTGAGAATTTCGCCTCAGCAGGCTTTGCAGGCCTCGGTTATTACCGTGGTGCATATTTCACCCCAGCCAAATCATCCACCGATGTGATTTCAGGCATGAAAGTGATGATGATGGCGTTAATTGGACATGAAAACCAGATTCTGCTTGAGCAAACGGCTGACAATAAATGGACATTGCCGCATTTGCTGGTGGATAAGGATGGCGCGGAAAAAGCGCTGGAAAAAATCTTTGCGGCCTACCAGCCAGAGGCATCACCGAGTTTTATTTACTCTGTCTATGATGATGTGACCACGCAGCAGCAATATATCGCTTTCCTTTGTAATACGCCTGTACCAACGGCGCATAAAGGTCAATTTGTGGACCTGAATGAGCTTGAACAGCTCACTTTTGTGGACAGCGCGTTGCAGAGCATGTTGATGCGCTATCGCAAGGAAAATCATCTGAAAACCTATGGGGTTTATTACGGTAATCAAACCAGTGGAACGGTTCGTCAAATTGTTAAAGAGGAAGTTTAACCATGCGCTTTTCATTATTTGTACACATGGAACGTGTTTCTGACCAGCAAACGCAAAAGCAGCTTTATGATGAAATGATCGAGCTGTGCCAGATTGCCGACCGTGGTGGCATGCATGCCATCTGGACAGGTGAGCACCATGCCATGAACTTTACCATTGCGCCAAACCCATTTATCAATTTGGCTGACCTTGCCAACAAAACCCAGCATGTGCGTTTGGGTACGGGAACGGTGGTTGCGCCATTCTGGCATCCGATCAAGCTGGCGGGTGAGGCGGCCATGACCGACATTATCACCAATGGCCGTCTGGATATCGGGATTGCGCGTGGAGCCTATTCATTTGAATATGAACGCATGGTGCCAGGCATGGATGCATGGAGCGCGGGTCAGCGTTTACGTGAAATGATTCCAGCAATTAAAAACTTGTGGAAAGGCGACTACGAACATAACGGTGAGTTTTGGCAGTTCCCAAAAACCACATCTGCGCCACAACCATTGCAGCAGCCATATCCGCCTATCTGGGTGGCGGCGCGTGATCCCAACAGCCATGAATTTGCGGTACAGAACGGCTGTAATGTGCAGGTGACACCATTGCATTTCGGTGATGATGAAGTTGAGAAATTGATGGGTCATTTCAATGCAGCCTGTGAGAAGTTTGCCGATGTGCCACGCCCTGAAATCATGTTGCTGCGTCATACCTATGTGGCGGACAGTGAACAGGACGCGCAGTTGGCGGCTGATGAAATTAACAGCTTCTATAATTATTTTGGCGCATGGTTTAAAAACGAGCGTGAAATTACACAAGGCTTGATCGCGCCGATTAGCAAGGAAGAAATGGCACAACATCCATTCTATACGCCAGAAGCCATGCGTAAAAACAACGTGATTGGTCAGGCACAGGAAGTGATTGACCGCTTAAAAGCGTATGAGGCAATGGGTTATAACGAATATTCATTCTGGATTGATACGGGCATGAGCTTTGAACGTAAGAAAGCCTCATTGGAACGTATGATCAATGAAGTGATGCCTGCATTTGCATAGGAGAGAAGACATGACTTCTCAATTCCAGTTGTACATTAATGGTCAGTTTGAGGATGGTGCTGCGCAGTTTGATAGTATCAATCCAGCGACAGGTCAGGTTTGGGCGAAAATGCCTGAAGCACGTAGCGATGAAGTCAATCGTGCGGTTGCTGCGGCATCACAGGCCTTGCAGGATAGTGCGTGGGCGGACCTGACCGCATCACAGCGTGGCAAGTTGCTGTATAAACTTGCCGACCTGATTGAAAAGTCTGCACCACAACTGGCGCAGTATGAAACCAGTGACACAGGCAAGATCATTCGTGAAACTTCCAGCCAGATTGCCTATGTGGCGGAATACTACCGCTACTATGCAGGGATTGCGGACAAGCTTGAGGGCAGTTATCTACCCATCGACAAGCAGGATATGCAGGCCTGGACCATCCGCGAGCCTGTCGGGGTGGTGGCTGCGATTGTTCCCTGGAACAGTCAGCTATTTCTGTCGGCGGTTAAAGTTGGCCCAGCCTTGGCTGCGGGATGTACGGTTGTGCTGAAAGCCTCGGAAGAGGGGCCAGCACCGTTACTTGCCTTTGCCCGTCTGGTTCATGAAGCAGGCTTTCCAGCAGGTGTGGTCAATGTCATTACAGGCTTTGGTCCTGAATGTGGTGCGGTACTGAGTAGCCATCCAGATGTGGCGCATGTGGCATTTACGGGCGGTCCTGAAACCGCACGCCACATAGTGCGTAATTCTGCTGAAAACCTTGCCAAAGTGTCGCTTGAGCTGGGTGGAAAGTCTCCATTTATCGTGTTCGCAGATGCAGACCTACAAAGCGCAGTCAATGCACAGGTGGCCGCAATCTTTGCCGCTACTGGACAAAGCTGTGTCGCAGGTTCCCGTTTACTGGTTGAGGAAAGCATCAAGGATGAGTTTGTGCAGCGTTTGGTTGAACGTGTGCAAAGTATCAAAATTGGTTTGCCTGATGATATGGCAACTGAATATGGCCCTTTATGTACCTTACGCCAGCGCCATAAGATTGAGCAGGTGGTGGCAAGTTCCATTCAGCAAGGTGCGAAACTGTTGACAGGTGGTAAATCACTGGATCGTGAGGGCTATTATTATCCGCCAACAATTTTAGATTGTAGTGATGTGCCACAGGCGGACTGTGTCATGACTGAACTGTTTGGCCCTGTATTGTCTGTGGTCAGTTTTAGCACTGAAGCAGAAGCCATCCATAAAGCCAACAACACGCCTTATGGGCTTGCCGCAGGTGTATTTACCAATCATTTAAGCCGTGCCCACCGTATGACCAAGGCACTTCAGTCAGGCATTGTCTGGTTGAATACCTACCGTGCTGTATCACCGCTTGCACCTTTTGGTGGTCATGGCCTGTCTGGTCACGGGCGTGAAGGTGGTTCCGATGCGGTGCTGGATTACACCACCACTAAAACCGTGTGGCTGCGTACTTCAGACCAGCCGATTGATGATCCCTTTGTGATGCGATAGCACTGTAAAGAGAGAGGAAAGGATGTTGAGTTTCAGGGATGAATCTATGCAGATATTGAATTTCAGAATCCTATAAACCGAATCGTGGTTTAAAAAGATTGTTGTTGTTGGGCCTTAAAACGCATCAACCGTGTTCACTTGATCTTTTTTTGCCATTTATTCCTCAAAACTGCTGAAAACCAGTGTGTAACAACGACAGAAATAGAGGTCAGGTCATCTGGATATGGCACTGACCAGGCAGGTTGTGAAACCTAAGTTTACTCTCACAAATAGATTGATATTGAGGAAAATGAGTTCCTCAAAGAGAGATTAAGGATATGAGCCAAAATGAAAAAAATGCTTTCGCGATAGAAAGCCATTCAATTGATTACGTCGATCCATCAGAACGCAACGGCAAGGTTCGCGATCTGTTCACCCTATGGTTCTGTACCAACATTGCACCTTTGGCGGTTATTACGGGTGCGATGTCAATGTTAACCTTTAATTTAAGCCTGATCAGTGCCTTGGTGGCGATTTGCTGTGGGCACTTTTTTGGCGCCGCGATTCTGGCACTGACCTCTGCACAGGGACCACAGGTCGGTATTCCACAAATGATTCAAAGCCGTGCGCAGTTTGGGCGTTATGGTGCTTTGCTGGTGGTGCTGTTCACCACCCTGATTTATCTTGGTTTCTTCATTTCCAACATTATCCTGTCTGGAAAAACCCTGCATACCGTTGTTCCAGCCATTCCTGTTCCAACTGCCACCGTGATTGGGGCAATTGCCGCCACCACCATTGGCATTGTGGGCTATCACCTCATTCATAAATTTAACAAGATTGGCACCTGGTTTATGGGTGGATCATTACTGATTGGCTTGATGATCATGATTCCGCATATCAATGCCGATGTATTGGCAAAAGGCGCTTTCAACATGAAAGGCTGGTTTGCCATGTTTGGCCTGTGTGCGGTTTGGCAAATCAGTTTCTCACCATACACTTCAGACTATTCAAGATATTTACCTAAAAGTATCGGGATTTATAAACCTTTTATCTATACCTATCTCGGTGCGTCACTGGGAACCATCTTTGCGATGGGCTTTGGTACGGTTGCGGTCAGCATCGGTTCAGGTATAGATGCGATGGAGGCGGTCAAGTCAGGCACAGGTATATTCGGTTATGTACTGATGATTTTGTTCCTCTGCAATATTATCGGTCATAACGCCATGAATCTGTATGGTGCGGTTCTGTCCTGTATCACCTCAATCCAGACCTTTGCAGGGCAATGGATACCTAGTAAAAATGTCCGTATCGCGTTGTCCATTGTTGTACTTGTGCTTGCCACATTCACCGCATTGTGGGCTTCAAGCAACTTCATCAGTTTCTTCCTGAATGTGATTTTTGCCTTGCTGTTTATTCTGGTGCCTTGGGTGGCGATTAACCTGCTGGATTTCTATGTCATCAACAGGAAATCCTATGACATTCAATCTATCTTTGCACAGGACGGTGGCGTTTACGGCAAGTTTAATGCCAAAGCCCTCACTGCCTATTTTATTGGTATCGTGGTTCAAATTCCTTTCCTGACCAATGCATTTTTCACAGGGCCATTTGCCAGCCTGATTCCAGATGTGGATGTGTCGTGGGTAATTGGTTTGATGGTCACTTTTGTTGTGTATTACCTGTTTAATCTGGGAAAGATTAAATGCGCAAGTCCAGCATTCAACGCCAAGACACAACACTGAACTGAAAGGAATCTAAAACATGAAAAGAACTTATTTACAGCTTGCATTGGCCTCTGCGCTAACCGCAATGATTACACCAGGTTATGCAGGCATCAGCTTTGGTGATGCTAATAGTGAAACAGGTAAACTCACCGTTGCTGGTTATATACGTGGCAATTACCAGCTCAAGCACTATGGTGAAGATGCTGATGACCAGAAACTTCGTTTTGATGCGGCGCAACTGAAACTGGATTATGAGCGTGATGACCTGTTTGGTCATGTGGAATACCGTTGCTACCAATATGAACGCCTCTGTGATTTTTCCACCATGATTGATGCCTATGTGGGCTACCGCCTTAATCAAACCGACCAGCTTGTGGTGGGAATGCAGCCGATTCCATTTGGTGCGGGGCGCTTTTGGGGCAACAGTTTATATGGCAGCATCAACACCACCGCAGGGCTGGAAGATGTACACAATGTCGGTGTGAACTATCATGCTGAGTTGCCAACAGCAACCAAGTTTGATGTGGGGTATTTTGCCATTGATGGTGGTCATTACTCAGGTCAGTACACTCCTGATTCAGGACGCTATACCTCAAACTATGTCCATTCCGATGATCCGACCCAAACTGATCTACAGGAAAAAAATATGTGGATTGCACGCGTCAGCCAAGATATTGCATTGGGGATTGATGGCTTGGGTACACAGGTGGGAGCGTCCTACTGGAGATCCGACATTGACAATAAAAGCACTGATCAGACAGGTCGCCGTGAGGCTTGGGCAGTCTTTGGCAAGGTCAATTATGGCAATTTGGGTGTGACCCTGACAGGGGGCAAAAATGATGTGAGCAATAAGGACCTTGTTCAGCCAGAAGCATCATTGATGGGTTCTTATGACAGTGAATATCAGGTTGCCAATAAAGCCAGCTATTACACTGTAGATGCAGGTTATAGTTTTAAGAATGTAGGCAAGATTGGTCATATTACCCCATATGTCATGCATAGCCGATATGACAAGGATATGGATGCAGCCAAGGATTCCATCCGTAATATTATTGGCGTGACTATCGACCATAAACAACTGTCATTGGTGGCGGAATATATCATGGGTAAGAATGACCCGTTTATTGGCGGAACCGCAAGCTCATTGGCGCTGGGTGATGACAACAAATGGAATAAGTTGCTGAATTTGACTTTATTCTATTATTTCTAAGGCAATGCAATACGTCGGGCAACCGAAAAAAATTTTCAAGATTTTTATGGTATGCCATAATACAAGAAATTTTAACCATTTTCCTATTTAACGAAAATGCTTAAATGGGATAAGAAATTAGTCCTGAAATTAGAAAGAATCAGCAGGCTTAATTATTATTGATGCTGTTCTTAAACTGATTGATGGACACTGTATGGAAAGGTGATTTATGCAACTCGATCAAATGCCCCTGTTTCACCAGCAAGCCTTTGTTGCTGGGCAATGGTGTGATGCTGACAGCCAGCAGACCACAGACATCTATAATCCAGCGACACAGGAGATTATTGGGACTGTGCCGAATATGGGCAAGGCCGAGGCGGAACGGGCAATTCAGGCTGCGGTCAATGGCTGGGCTGCATGGAAAAATAAAACTGCCAAAGACCGTTCCATCATTTTAAAAAAATGGTTTGACTTGATGGTGCAGCATGCGGATGAGTTGGCATTTATCCTCACCAGTGAACAGGGTAAACCGCTTGCCGAGGCAAGGGGGGAAATTCTCTATGCCGCCAGTTTTATTGAATGGTTTGCCGAGGAAGCCAAACGTGTTTATGGCGATGTGATTCCAAGTCCTTATCCAGATGCCCGTATCGTTGTCAGTAAACAGCCGATTGGTCTGGTGGCCGCCATTACACCATGGAATTTCCCTGCGGCGATGATTACCCGTAAGGTGGGACCTGCATTGGCGGCAGGTTGCCCGTGTATCGTCAAACCTGCACCTGAAACGCCGTTTACGGCATTGGCCTTGGTTGATCTGGCGGTGCAGGCAGGTGTTCCTGCGGAGATTTTTACGGTCATTACAGGAGATGCGGTCACTATTGGCGATGCGATTTTTGAAAGTGATGATGTACGTAAATTTACCTTTACGGGTTCAACACCAGTGGGCAAATTGCTGTATCAACGTTCAGCGCAAACCCTGAAAAAGGTGTCCCTGGAATTGGGGGGTAATGCGCCATTTATCGTGTTTGATGATGCTGATCTGGATGCTGCAATTGAGGGTGCACTGATTGCCAAATACCGCAATGCAGGACAGACCTGTGTCTGTGTCAACCGATTTCTGGTTCAGGAAGGTATTTACGAGAAATTTATTGCCGCATTAAAAGAAAAAGTGGCAGCCTTTGCAATTGGTAACGGTTTGCAGCAGGGCAATGAGATTGGCCCACTGATCAATGAAAATGCGGTGAAAAAAGTCGAGGCGCATGTGGCGGATGCGTTGGCAAAATCAGCCCGTTTAATTGCAGGCGGCCAACGTCATGGTGCAGGTGAACTGTTCTATCAACCCACCATTATTGCTGATGTTACAAACGAAATGGATGTTGCGACACAGGAAACCTTTGGACCTTTGGCCGCCATCTTTAAGTTTGAGACTGAACAGCAGGCGCTTGAAATGGCGAATGCCACTGAGTTTGGTTTGGCCGCCTATTGCTATACGCAGGATTTGGGACGAGCCTGGCGCATGAGTGAGCAGCTTGAATATGGAATGGTCGGGATTAACAAGGGCCTGATCTCCAATGAGGTTGCACCGTTTGGTGGAGTTAAGTCGTCAGGTTTGGGGCGTGAAGGCTCAAAATATGGTATGGATGACTATCTGGAAATTAAATACACCTTGTTTGGAGGCATTTAAATGAGCAATGAAAAGTTTGAAAAAGGTCTGGCAATTCGTAAACAGGTTTTGGGTGATGAATATGTCAATAATTCCATCAACAATGCCGATGACTTTAATTTGCCCTTGCAGGAGTTGGTGACGGAATATTGCTGGGGTGCGGTCTGGGGACGTGAGGAACTGAGTAAGCCTGAACGCAGCCTGATTAATCTGGCGATGATTTCTGCACTGAACCGCCCGCATGAACTGAAACTGCATGTCAAGGGCGCATTGCGCAATGGCGTGCCGAAAGAAAAAATCCGTGAAGTGCTGTTACAAGTCGCCATCTATTGTGGTGTGCCTGCGGCAGTGGATAGTTTCCGTATCGCCAAGGAAGCGATCAAGGAATATGAGCAGGAAAATAGCTGATTAAATTATTGGGCAGAGATCATACTTGAATAAATGTGAGATTTGCCCAAGGACATGGTTTAGAAATCTACAAATGCAAAAAGAATTTACATCATTCACTATGATTTAAACTGAAATCATGATTATGCTGATAGATCATTTATTTTCTAAATAGTGAATGGCTTGGTATATAGGCATGTATATGCAGTCTTGGGCAGTAATGGTGTAAATTATTGCCCAGCCAAAGTTCTTTGTAGCGGGTCTGTTTGAATATTAAAAGCCTGCGGAACTTAAGTGAATAAAATTTGATATGTGACGGAACATTTAAAGAGTACGGTATGTTTGTGAATTCTGGTAAAACTAAAAAACCTTTGTATATTCCTTATGCTGGAAATGCTCTTTTAGAACTTCCTTTATTAAATAAGGGGTCTGCCTTTTCTGAAGAGGAACGGGAAAATTTCAATTTACATGGCTTGGTTCCCTACAACATTGAAAGCATTGAGGAACAAACACAACGTTCCTATCAGCAGTACCTTTCATTCGACAACGACCTGAACAGGCATATTTATCTAAGAAATATACAGGACACCAACGAAACCCTTTTCTATCGCCTGCTCAGCCAGCATCTGGATGAAATGCTGCCGATCATCTATACCCCAACAGTGGGGGAGGCTTGCCAGCGATTCTCAGATATCTATCGCCGTCATCGTGGCATTTTCATTTCATATCCTGAACGCCAATATATCGACCAGATTATTCATAATGTGAATAAGAAAAATGTAAAGGTCATCGTGATTACCGATGGTGAACGTATTCTTGGTTTAGGCGATCAGGGCATTGGTGGGATGGGGATTCCGATTGGAAAATTGTCACTCTATACCGCGTGTGGTGGCATCAGCCCAGCCTATACTTTGCCAATCACCATTGATGTGGGTACCAATAATCAGGAATTACTCAACGATCCAATTTATATGGGCTGGAAGCAACCACGTATTCGGGGTGAGCAATATTACCAGTTTGTTGAAGAAATTATTGCTGCGGTGCGCGCACGCTGGCCCAATGTTCTGATCCAGTTTGAAGATTTTGCCCAACAAAATGCCATGCCGTTACTCACCCAGTATCGGGATAAAATTTGCTGTTTTAATGATGATATACAGGGTACGGCTGCGGTGACGGTTGCGACACTCATTGCAGCATCGCGGGCACAGGGTAAACAACTCAAGGACCAAACCATTACCTTTGTGGGGGCAGGCTCGGCAGGTTGTGGAATTGCTGAACATATTGTAAGGCAAATGATTGATGAGGGCCTAAGCGACCATGAGGCTCGTTCACGCATCTTTATGGTGGACCGTTTTGGTTTGATGACAGATCAGCAGCCAAACCTGTTGGATTTCCAGCAAAAACTTGCTACACCAGTTCATGCAATTACAGGATGGGAACATTCAGGGGAACTGGTTTCGCTTCTGGATGTGGTGAAAAACGCCAAACCAAGCATCCTGATCGGGGTCTCTGGACAGGCTGGATTATTTAGCGAAGAGGTGATCAAGACTCTGGCTAAATATTATAAGCACCCAATTGTACTGCCACTATCCAACCCAACCTCTCAAGTGGAAGCACAGCCTAAGGATATTATTGAGTGGACACAGGGTGCAGCAATTGTGGCGACAGGCAGCCCATTTGCACCTGTCTATTTTCAGGAAAAATATTATTCAATTGCCCAGTGCAACAACTCCTATATTTTTCCTGGCATAGGGCTGGGTGTGATTGCATGTGGAGCAAGCCATATCAGCGATGCGATGTTGATGGCTGCAAGTACCGCCTTGGCGGACTGTTCACCACGCTTGAAGAATGCGGCAGCTGATTTGTTGCCAAATATCAACGATATTCAGCAAGTTTCCAGGTTCATTGCATTTAAAGTGGCAAAAGCTGCGATGGCGGATGGCTTGGCTGTACCCATGAGTAATGATGCGCTGGCATTGGCAATAGAACACAATTTCTGGACACCTGAGTATCGAAATTATCGTCGGGTGGTGTTTTAGCTCAAAACAGTTAGCTAAGATACTGATGCGCAAAGTCAGCAATTTCCCGTATAGATTGGCTGGCTTCTTTTAAAATTCCTGCATGAAACTGGAAAACATGCCCCACGCCATTGTAGACTTTAGATTGAATAGTTACGCCATCTTTCTCTAGTTTTTGTGCAATGCGTTTTGCATCATCCAAAAGCAGTTCTTCTGTACCCACATGAATTAAGGTGGGGGCCAAACCGCTTAGATCGGCATAGAGTGGAGAGCAGGATGGAGAGGTTACTTGTTGCTTGCCAGAATAATTTTGTGCACACCATTGCAACCATTCTGGACGTAGCATTGCGTCACGGGCAATATGAGTCTTTAAACTTTCCCCTGATAAACTTAAATCGACCCAGGGAGAAAGCAGCACCAGTGCAGCAGGTTGTGGCAGTCCAGCTTCACGAATCGCTATTGCCGTTAATAGACTTAAACCACCGCCAGCGGAGTCCCCAGCAATGATTAATTTGTTTGGGTCGTGTCCATTGGCTAACAGTGTTTTATACACAAACAAGGCATCTGCCATTGCGGCAGGGCTTGGATGTTCTGGAGCCAAACGGTATTCAGGAAGCCAGACCTTAGCCTGAATTGCATGACCAAGATGTGCTGCCAGTTTGGCATGACTTTTGGCACTGCCAACCACATAGCCACCACCATGCAAATATAAAACGCCATAACCCTCTAATGTGGTTTTAGGCTGAATTTCGAGGGTGGGAATCTGACCAATCATTTGTTTTTGCGTTTTATAGCCAGACGGACCCATTAAGATGGTACTTGCCAGATCACTGCATAAACGTTGAATCTTCAGTGGAACTTTAGGCGATAAGGCAGGGCGCAAGGTATGGCTGATGGTCCAGGCGAGAACTTGCTTCATAAATAATGACTCATATCTGCTATTAAAAAAAGATTGACCATCTATGGATGGTCAATGAACAAAAGTGATCTTAAACTTATTTAAGAAAACGTGCCTGCAAAGCGGTCGCTGTTGCAAATATTTTCTGATATCCCTGTGGCATAAGGCGCTGGAGAATATCCACGGCTTTGGCATCGGCACCAATCAGTAAACGGCGGCTATTTTTTTGTACAGCTTTTAAAATAAGTGCTGCGGCTTCTTCAGCAGGGGTGCGCAATATCTTGTCAAACGCATCCTGACTTTTTGCAGGGTCCATGCCTAAACTCGTTACACTGTTATTAATCCGTGCTGTCTTGGCAATATTGGTACGGATACCGCCAGGATGAACACAAGTTGCACTAACGCCCAACTTTTCTATATCCAGTTCCTGACGTAATGCCTCGGTAAAACCGCGCACTGCAAACTTACTGGCATTGTAGGCGCTTTGAGTCGGTTGGGCAGTCAAGCCAAACATACTTGAAATATTGATGATATGTCCGTCGCCACTCTGTTTTAGGTAGGGTAGAAACTCTTTGGTGCCATAAACTACGCCCCAGAAATTGATGCCAATCAGCCATTCAAGGTCTTCGTAACTCACACCCTCGGCAGTACTACCAATCGCAACACCCGCGTTGTTAAAAATAAGATTGACCTGTTGATGTTGATCAACCACAGATTTTGCCCAGCTTGCCATTTCCTCACGTTTTGCCACATCCACCACCTGTCTGGTGACCTTAACTGGGTAGGCCTGTAATAAGGCAACGGTATTGGCCAAGCCATTTTCATTAACATCGGACAAGGCAAGGTTGCATCCCTGTTTGGCCAATGCGATGGCAAGTGCCTGACCGATGCCTGAACCTGCGCCTGTGATAGCGGCAACTTTATTGTTAAAGCTTTTCATCTAAGTTTCCCTATATTATTGAATCAAACAAATATCATTAATGATTAAGATTGCCTTGGCGTTAGCGCATAATTTTCAATATCAAAACGGCGGGTGCGTTGACGATATTCAAAGGTAAAACCAGGCCAGTTATTGGTATTTTTTCCTGTGGCGGTTTGATACCAACTGTTACAGCCTTGTGACCACATGGTACTTTTCATTCTTTCCTGAATTTCGTGATTGAACGTGTGCTGGCTTTCAGGCTTTAGATCGGCAAAGCGTAAATTTTTCTTTAGATAAACCTGAAGTGCATCAAGAATATAGTTCACCTGACTTTCGATCATATACACAATTGAATTATGTCCAAGATTGGTGTTTGGTCCATACAGCATAAAAAAATTAGGGAAGCCACTGACGGTTAAACCTAGATAAGCTTCCGCGCCATCTTGCCATACCTCTTTTAAGCTTATGCCATTCAGACCTTTAATTTGCATCGGCGCCATGAAGTCGGTTGCGGTAAAGCCAGTGCCATAAATGATGGTGTCAACCTCACGTAAGTTCCCCTCCTGATCTATAATGCCATTTTCAGTGACTTCCTGAATGGCAGCATTGATGACCTCAACATTCGGGCGAACCAGACTACGATACCAGTGATTGGAAATCAGGATACGTTTACAGCCAATTGGATAGTCAGGCATTAAACGGTGACGGAAATGAGGGTCCTTGATTTCCTCTCGGATATGACGCTGGAAAATATATTCTGCCAACGGCATTTCATTGAGGGTTGTGGTAAAGCTTTTTAGACGAATCTCGTTATAACTGTATTGAAAGATACGATCGAGGCTTTGCAGCACAGGAAGTTTTTGGAATGCCTTGCGCTCAATGGGTGAATAGAGACGATCAGGTTTTGGAATGACATACGGTGCAGAGCGTTGATAAATATCCAGATGCGCCACCTGTTTGGCAATTTCAGGAACAAACTGGATGGCGCTTGCACCAGTGCCAATGACTGCCACACGTTTATTGGTTAAGTCGTAGTCATGATCCCAACGGGCTGAATGAAATGTTTTACCCTTGAAATTTTCCAGACCTTTAATTTTTGGATAGGCAGGACGATTCAACTGACCTACTGCCGCAATTAAAAATTCAGCCTCAAACTTTTCGCCTGTTGTGCTTTGAATATGCCAAATGCCTTGAGTTGCATCAAAATCGGCGCTGGCAATTTCTGTATTAAATTGAATATGTGGATAAAGCTGATATTTCTCAGTGCAGTGGCGTAGATATTGATGAATTTCCTGTGATGAGCCATAACGGTTTTTCCAGCCAAGCTCCTGTTCAAAGGAGAAAGAATAGAGATGAGAGGGCACATCACAGGCAGCGCCAGGATAAGTATTATCACGCCAGACCCCACCAACATCATTGGCCTTCTCAAATAAGGTAAATTGCTGAAATCCAGCCTGTTTGAGACGAATTGCAAGTCCCAATCCACCAAATCCAGTTCCTATAATTGCGATACGAATATTTTTATTTGAATGTGATCCCTGTTTAAACATAACCTGCTCTGGATAAAATATAGATTCCTGAGTGCAGAATAGTCGTTTCACCTGTTGATTTAGAGGATGGATGCGGACAAAATATTGTGATTAGAGGACAAATGGACATGTACATTGAAGTACTTATGGACGTATGAGCGCAGCATCCATAGTGTTCGGCTAATGGCAGATTTTGCGGTGGAACTCGGAGTCTGCCATGAATTGATCCTAAAAGGAACAGGTCTGCAACAACAGCAACTGCTCGACCCCAACATGACAGTTTCTGCCCAGCAGGAATTACAACTGGTTCGTAACCTCGTTGAACAATGTGCAGATCGGCCTTTTCTGGGGTTGGAAGTGGGGACGCGTTATCATTTCACCACCTTTGGTTCACTTGGTCTGGCCCTGATCAGTAGTGCCAACATCCGTGAAGCATTGAATTTTGCACTGGCCTACTTTCCATTAACGTTTGCCTTTACCCAGTTTATTGTTTCAGAACAGGAAAATGCAATTCAAATTGATCTTGAGGTCGATGAGGGAATTCCCCATACACTTTGGCAGTTTATTATTGAACGGGATGCGGCCGCCTTACTGACAGTTCAAAGAGATTTAATCCAGGATAACTTTTGCCAGAAATTGGCGTTTTCATTTCAGCCTCAAGGCGATATACAACCGTATATCGATTTATTTGGAGTGGTTCCAGAATTTGGTGCCCCAAAAAATTATGTGGTATTGAATGGGGAGAAAATCGACCAAAAACTAAGAATGGCAAATGAGCTGGTTTTACATTCCGCTGAAGAACAATGCCGTCAAATATTGGATAAACGGCAATCTCAAAAAAAATATGCCCATCAGGTACGACAGGCATTAATGAATGCTAAAGGAGAAATGCCCTCAATGGAAAATGTGGCTGATCATCTCCATCTTAATTCCCGAACCTTGCGCCGTCATCTGGCTCAGGAAGATACGACCTTTCTTAAAATTAGGGAAGAGGTGCGACAGATTCTTGCAGACTATTATTTGTCTGTTTCACAGGCCTCAGTTGAGCAAATTTCTGAATGGCTTGGATATGCAGAACCCTCAAGTTTTATTCATGCCTATAAGCGCTGGTATGGAAAAACACCTCATGCCGCTCGGTTGAATAAGAAATAATTTTTTAAGGTTTTAATTATATTAAAATTTTATTTTTAGCTAAAATATACATGCTTAAATGTTATCTATTACTTTGTTGGAATATAAGAATTGATTTATTTCTAATGAATATATTTTATTTGAAAAAATAAATAAAATCATACTATTTATGAATAATGTATTGAATGATTTTAGATATAATCTAAAAAACATATTTTTGTAATTAAAAAATGTTCTTGCAGAATATCTGTTTTTAATATCTTGTTATGTGAAATTAAACAAAGAAATTAGTATTTCAATATGTTTCTTCTGTTACTAAAAACTATAAATTTTAACTTTTAAGAAAATATTAGGCCTGTTTTTTAACAAAATCCTATTTTAGTGTGGAATAGACAATTTAAACATCACTGAAGATTCTATTAAGAATGTAACTCTTACGGTGATTTATCCATTTTAAGGAGAATAGAAATGACACATGCAGATGATTTTGATCGTGAGCAAATTAAGAATGCTCCAGATGAGGTTAAAAAAGAGTTGAATGCTGATCCAATTACTGGTGAACCTGGTTCACATCCCGTAGGAACAGGCGTGGGTGCTGTAGGTGGAGCGGCGGCAGGAGCTGCTGTAGGTAGTGTTGGTGGGCCATTGGGTACATTGGTTGGTGGAGCAGTTGGCGCTGTCGTGGGTGGTTTGGCTGGTAGTGCGGTTGGTGAAGCAATTGATCCAACGGTTGAAGATGCCTATTGGCGTGAAAACTACATCAATCAGCCTTACTATGGTACAACCAAGGCGAATTATCCAGACCTGAATTATGAACGGGATTACCAGCAGGCGTATCGTTTAGGTTATGATAATGATGCAATTTATGATCCTGATGTGGCATTTGAAGAGATTGAGCCAGAGCTAAAAGTCAATTGGGAAAAATCAAGAGCTGAATCGCGCTTGTCTTGGGATGAGGCAAAACTTGCTTCCCGTGATGCCTGGAATCGTAATCGTAAATAATCAGATTAACTTAATTTGAAAAAAGAAAAGCCTTTTATTAAGGCTTTTCTTTTTTATATTTTTTTACAAAATATTGAGACAGTATAATAATTATAAGCCTTGTTACAAACAATAGGTCGACAAATCTATGGAAAAATAACATATTTATTTTAAATAAATTTTTAGGATACATGATATGGATAAGATTACTGTGATCGTCAAGGATCAGGAAGAAAATGAATCTATAGTCGTTGCAAAGTTAAATGACTTGGAAGACAATGATATTCCTTTTTTTAAGAGAGTTGAATATATTGAGGTGGAGGGAAAAACTATTTTTCCAAATATAGACTTATTATTTGAGGATGAAGCCGATGGTAAGGTCTATAAATTGGTTTCACCTGTTAATGATAAAAGATTTAATCTGTAATCAGTTTTAATTTCAAGTTATTTCATTAAATCTATATTCATTGTTAAAAGAAAACCGCCCCGTACAGGCGGTTGCTGAACTAATTCAGCAAAATAATAGAAGTGCGAACGGTCAGGAGCACACTTCTATCATTACAAACTAATGCCCCTTATTAAAGGCAGTTATAAATTCTTCAGACTTGAAATAGGAGTTAATCTGTTCTCCTGTCTGTGAATATTCATTTCGACTAGTGACTGGTTTTTTAATTCTTTTTGGGTGCTAAATGTAAAATCTGGTGGGATATCTTTTCTTAAGGGAGGGAGCTTTCTTTTACCGTCTGTTATAATTTTCTCTATAAAGCCCGCAAGCCAAAGTATAAATTCGCCCTCATTCTTGATGCTCGGAATGAGACTAATATCGAGTTTTACCTTACAATCATGGTTTGGTTTGTTTAAACATTCTTCAAAATCAATAAAATTGTAGAGTAGCTTTAGTTTTGTACTCTTGATTTCTTGACGTATCTCAACAATCAGTTTATTGAGATTCTCTATAGGATCATTGCTAAATACTTTATTCTCATTGAGTTTTTTATATATTTTTTCAGCTATGCGTAATATCTGTGGCATTTTTTCCTCCTATGAAATCCTTATCTTTTAGAAATTATGTAGGATTTTATGTTTCTAAATGTATTCATTGTGAACATTCATGTGAGTAATGAGGCTTTTATGAAACAAGTATTGTTTAGGAATACTAATGAATTTTGATTTCTTATATTATTATTTTTAAATTTGTTATAAATTCCAAATAGATAAAATAAAAATTAATAAATACTAAATGGGAACTGGGAGAAATAAAAATATTAAAAATATCTGGCTTTTAAGATAAAAACTTAAATTTACTTTATATACAATCAGGGTACTAATCCTATATGAGTTTTCATTATTGATATAGCAATGGCTAATTTGCTTTATATTGCTTTTATTGTGGTGATGAGAAAGATATTCTCTTAACCATTCATTGATTTTATTTTCCATTTCTTCAGTGGAATTGGATTCAAAGGACCTGATCTTAGCTATATTATTTTCTGATTTAATCAATAGGGTAATTATACCCCAGATTTTTTATAGGTTTTATGAAGATAATTTAAGATTTTTAATTCTTATATCTTTATCCTATTTGTTTGTTTCAAAATATTTAAATTTTTATGCTGATCTCCTAATCTGTTAAATTATAGGGTTTTTTTTAATTTATGTTTTTACATAAATTTTCTTTTTTAAAATGAAAATAGAAAAATGACTTATTAAATTAACAAAAAAGATGCTATTTATAGAAATGTTCTCATTTTTGAAGAGGTGTACCATGTTAAAAACCATTATTACTTTAGGAACAGGTGTGGCTTTAGGCTGTTATTATAAATCCCATAAGGATAAAAATAGACTCTCTGATGATAAGCATCATGGTAATGATCATTTATCCCATGATACCAAAGAGAAAAAGGATATTAAGT
>NZ_JAOCLL010000017.1:0-84739 GCF_029845285.1 Acinetobacter sp. GD03645
AGAGACGCAAGCGTTTTTAAAATCTTAGTCAATCGGTTGTCTTCTTTTTAAACTTTAAGCCACCTAATCTACTGATTTATATAATTTAAAATTTATTCATTATCTTTAAAAGCAATTTAGTTGATCTAAACATTAATTCAACACACTGTTATTCAATGAATTTTTATTAATATTGCTTTAATTATCAGCTAAAAATCTTGTGGAATAGGTCTTTTATTTATCATTTCCCTGTTATTTATCTTTTTATAAAAGCTGTTTCCTGTAATTTCTTCGATTTAAATTTAAACGCTTAGACGAAAACAACGGCTTTGAATCAATCAAAACCGTTGTTCCAACTGGTTAAATGACAGCCATCTATGAAGAGGTTGTCGTTCTAACAATATTCAGGAAATAAAGATGACGTTCATATTGGTCAATAATGTCCTGAATCAAGTCCTCCTGGGTCCAGTCCATCACATCATAGTTTTGACCGCCTTCCCGTAAAAGCACTTCCGCCTGAAAATAGCTGGCCGCATCCTCATCCGCCCGCCCTAGCATAAAGCTTGGTGGCACAGTTTCATGTGAAACCACTTTATAGGTGAAGTTAATTTCATGGTGATGGTCAACATGCAGTTGCAGGCCCTGTTCAATCTCCCGAATATCAACCTCTAAATGACGGCGTTTAAATTCACGCTGAATACTTTCAAATGCCTGACGCACCTGTGTATTGATATACTGCCGCACTTCAGCCTCGGTATGCGGATAGTGCATGATCAGGCCCAAACGCTGCTGCCAACTTCGTGGATTATGAATCGCCCGTGGGGTAATCCGTGCCTCCTGAATGGCGTTCATCTTGGTCACATCAAGCTTCAGGGCTTTTAACAGGCCCCAGCTCATCAGCAGCATCACAAAAGTAAACGGTAAGGCGCTCATGATAATGGAGGATTGCAAGGCTGATAGACCACCGACCAGCAACAAGATAATCGCCAACACCGCCATCAGCACCGTCCAGAACAGTCTTTGCCATGTAGGTGAGTTTTCGGTTTTTGCGGTCAGGTAGTCAGTGACCAATGCGCCTGAATCTGCCGATGTCACAAAGAATAGCATCACCAATACGGTTGCAAGCAGGCTCATCACAGTTGAAAAAGGCAAATGGTTTAGAAATTCAAACAAGGCCACCGATGAATCGTTTTGTACCGCCTGAATCAGGGTAGTATTGTGTTCTTGCAGAATACTGAACAGTGCAGCATTGCCCAGAAAGCCCATCCAGATAATGGTAAAACCCGTTGGGATTAACAGCACACCAATGATAAATTCACGAATGGTTCGCCCTCGTGATACACGGGCAATAAACATCCCCACAAATGGCGACCATGAAATCCACCATGCCCAATACATAATTGTCCAGCCACCAATCCAGCCATTCGGTTGGTAGGCATACAGGTTAAATGTCATGCCAAACAGGTTGGATATATACGAACCCATGTTTTGAATGGTGGTCTGGAGTAAATAGATACTTGGGCCAGCAATAAAGACAAAGGCTAAAAGTAGCAGTGCCAAAATCAGGTTTAGTTCAGAGAGACGCTTTACCCCTTTATCCAGCCCAAGGAATACAGATAAGGAAGCCAAGGCACTGACAAAAATAATCAGGATAACCTGAACATTGCTGCTCTGTTCGATGCCAAACAGGTAGTGCAAACCTGAGTTGATCTGGGTCACCCCAAAACCTAAAGAGGTTGCGACACCAAAAACCGTACCGATGGTGGCAAAAATATCAATGCTATCACCCAAAGGCCCATAAATTTTCTTACCGATAATCGGATACAGGGCCGAACGGGTTTTTAAGGGCAGATTATGGCGATAGGCAAAATAGGCCAGGGACAGTCCAACAATCGCGTAAATCGCCCATGCATGCAGACCCCAGTGGAAAAAGGTGATGCGCAAGGCCTGCTGGGCCGATGCAACGGTTTCAGGGTCGCCACTGGGTGGGCTGACATAGTGCATCACGGGTTCAGCGACCCCAAAGAACATTAGGCCAATGCCCATGCCTGCGGTAAACAGCATGGCGAACCAGGAAGCATTGCTGTATTCAGGCTGGCTGTGATCGGGTCCCAGCTTGATTTTTCCACTGGCCGAACAGGCAATATAAATCAGCAAGATCAGGAACACCGCAACGGACAGGACATAAAACCAGCTGAAGGAATCGGTGATCCACTGCTTTAGCTGCTGAGTGAGAAATTCAAACGAACTGGGTGCGATAATGACAATTGCCAAAAAAATCGCAATGATAATCACCGTGCTTAAAAACACGTTTGGATTGACATTCGCAAACTGCGAAGTTGGTTTGGAAGGCATGGTTACCCCACGTTATTTTAATGATCATGGACAGACCCTAGAGGGTCAAACAAGACATTCACAAGGTGAATAAAAGCGAGTTCAGTACATGCAAAACTCGACATTTATTATAGGAAACGTGAAAAATAACGCAGTTGTAATGCTGTAACAGGGCTATTCCCTATGGCTGGACTGCTTGGGTAAATGGGCAATATATTGCAGTGCGATCAGGCGTGACACCACCACCGCAAGGTACATCACCCCACCAAACATTTGCAGCATCGCCAGTACCCGTGCGGCTGGGCTAAGTGGCATAAGATCAGACAATCCCGTGGCGGATTGCAGGCTGAAACTGAGAAACAGCAAATCCAGCCAGCTTTGCAATGGCTGTACCTGATTGGGATTTTGAAAGCTATAAGGCAGGACAAGCTGGCAAATAGCATATAAAAAGGCAAAGCCCCAGGCGATTAGGGTAAAGACCGCTCCCGCAGCAAATAGCTCATCCTTGGTGAGGTAACGGTCGGCAAACATATAACGCAGCAGTCCATAGGCGGCATAAAAATAGGCAAGCGCCTCAAAGCTATAGGCCGTGACCTGAATGGCTGGGCTACCGTAGCCAATAAAAATCAGGATGGAAAACAGGAAAGCGCCACTGACAAAAACCAGTCCCCAAAAGGTAAATACAGGGGTCTGGCGAATTACCTTGGCAATAATCAGTAGCGCCAATACACCCAATGACCAGGTCAAGGCACGGTATTCACTGTCACCCGATGTGAGCATATATAAAATCAACAGGGCCAGTTGTACCAGTAACAGCCATGCGGATGGGAGTAAACGAAACGTTTTCCAAAATTCCCTCAAGGTTTGCATGTGGTTTTCCCAAGTATTGTTATGGTTTTCATTATGTTTATAGCATCATACTGCATCCAGAAAGGAAACAATCATTTTGGACAGTTCTTGTTGCAGGCGCTGCTCCTGAATCAGGAAATTATTTTTGCTGACGTAACGCATCATGGTAAACAGGGTGCTGTTAATGATCACGAATGACTTATGCTTGAGTGTTTCAAAGTCCCAGTGTGGATAGTAACGCCCAAACAGGTACATCCCAATTTCCAGAAAATGTCTTTCCAGCACCTGTGCCGCATCCGAGTCACTGTAGGCATGCCAGTTCTTTAAGATTTCAATAAAAAAACCCTGATCAGACTTCAACGATTCAAAGCCAAAGGCAATGCTTAATGTGATGACGTCCTGAATACTGGTTTGCTGTTGCAGCATCACCAACTGTTTCAATGCCTGCCCCAGATCCTCACTTTTACGTAGCAGCAGTTCCGCCACAATCTGTTCCTTGTTTTCAAAATACTGGTAAATCGAACCAACACTTACTCCTGATTTTTCAGAGATTTTCGGTGTGGTGACATGCAACACGCCATACTCAGAAATGCATTTTTGTGTACCCTGCAAAATGCTTTCCACAATCATTTTGGCACGTTGCTGCTGTGGTCTTTTTCTCATGCTCAGCCTCAAGGAAAATGCGAATTGAATACGAATATTTATTCATATTAAGCTTTGATTAAATAACAATCAGGGGCTTTATGCAATGCAAAGCATCGTTAAACCTAAACGTCTGGCTGCATTTGAAGACATGATTCAGTCGAATGTGAAATCCAAAATATTAAGCTATATGACTCGTCAGAATGTTCAGCCGAGTTATGGGGACTATCTGGCATTGAATACCGCCCTGCAAAGTGGTGATGAGCCGATGGATCAGGTGTTGCGCTGGGTGCTGCAAAATCCAAAACAGCACCGCAAGTATTTTGAAACGGCACTACATGAGGGTTTGGACAAGCTGCCTCATGAGATTCCTGAACTCAGCAATTTTTTTCAGCTCATTGAGCAAAAACCCGTTTGGTACGATCAAGGCAAGATTGATGAGGCACTGAAATTTACCTATCGGCTGGGTGTGAACAACGGCCTCATCCTGAGAGATGTCTCCCTCATGACAGGTTATCTGTATCCAGGCTTTAACCAACCATTGGTGTTGACAGGCGCATTAAAGAAAGAGGCAGGCACCCGTTTGGCCGAAACCACCAAATGGTGGGTTGACATCACCGAACAAGATGGTTTTGAACGTTTTAGCAAGGGCTTTACCTCAACGATTTTTGTGCGCTTTATTCATTCACTGGTACGCCATCAACTGCAAAAATCAGAAAAATGGGATGCTGAAACCTGGGGGCTGCCCATCAACCAATATGATCAGGCCATGACCAATATTGCCTTTAGCGGTGTGGTATTGCTGGGTATTCGGGCTTTGGGGATTTTCCCAAGCAAGCAGGAAGTTGACAACTTTCTACATTTCTGGAAATACGCAGGCTGGTTGATGGGCATTGAAGAAAAATGGCTGGTGGATAAAGAAGCTGAGGGCTGGAAAATGATTTACTGGATGCAGTTTGCGCACCCCCAAGCTGATGCCACCAGTGTTTCACTGGGTTCCAGTCTATCAAAAGAACCATTTGAACGAAAATATCGCTATCTGCGCTCTTTCCAGCAAAAACTGGCCTACAAGCAGCATCTGGAAATTACCCAGTTCTTTATTGGACGTAAAAAAATGCAAAAGCTGGGCCTGGCACCGCAATCGGCCTCATGGTTTGCCTATTATCTGATTGGTCGGAATTTAGCGCTGTATACAGGTGCCAAACATATTCCAAAATTAAATCATTTCCTTGAACAGAATGGACGGCATTTACAGAAAATTGGTCTGTCATTGTATCGCAATCAATCACAGCAACTGGCAAGCATGCATCAATAAACCATAAAAAAGCCCTCAATCGATGAGGGCTTTTTTGATCAGGGGTAATTAGTGATCTGATGCGCCAGAAGCACCGATTCCTGTCATTGAGCGAACAAACTGTGCATCAAACGCCTTACGTTCTTTCTCTGCACGTGCTGACTTGTCAGTGACTGAGAACAACCAGCAACAGAAGAATGAAAGTGGCATTGCGAATAATGCTGGACCATTGAATGGGTTTGGCGCAGTTTCAGAAATCGCCAGTGTATCCACCCACACCGCCTTGGACAGAATGATCAGGCTCACCGCACCCACCAAGCCAACCACACCACCAATCACGGCACCACGTGTCGTCAAGCCTTTCCAGAACATAGACAATACCAGCACAGGGAAGTTTGCACAGCACGCCACTGAGAATGCCAAACCAACCATGAACGCCACGTTTTGTTTTTCGAACAGGATACCCAAGATCATGGCAAAGATCGCCAAGCCTAAAGTTGCGATTTTTGACATACGCAATTCAGACTGAGGGGTGGTTTGGCCTTTCTTGAATACGTTGGCATAAAGGTCATGCGAAATTGCTGACGCACCTGACAGGGTCAAACCAGCCACCACCGCAAGGATAGTTGCAAATGCCACCGCTGAAATGAAGCCCATGAACAGGTCACCACCGACAGCATCACTTAAATGCACCGCAGCCATGTTGTTACCACCCACCAACTCTAATTTACCTGTCACTGCCGCTTTGGCAAGATCAAGGAATTGAGGGTTGTTTGAAACAAACAGGATTGCACCGAAACCGATAATGAATGTTAAAAGATAGAAGTAACCAATGAAGCCTGTTGCAACCACAACTGATTTACGTGCTTCCTTTGCATCTTTCACGGTGAAGAAACGCATCAGGATATGTGGCAAGCCTGCTGTACCAAACATCAAGGCAAGACCAAGTGACAGTGCATCAATCGGGTTTGCGGCAAGCTTGCCTGGCCCCATGATTTTTGCGGCTTCATCCCAGCTCATGCTGTGTGCCTGACTATATACACCAATCGCCTGATTAAACATATTGGTGAAACTAAAGCCAACCGCTTTCATCACCATGAATGCCATGAATGTCGCACCACTGAGCAGCATCACCGCCTTGATGATCTGTACCCATGTGGTTGCCAGCATGCCACCGAAGATCACATAGGCCATCATCAACAGACCCACGATCACCACAGCAATATTGTAGTTCAGGCCGAAAAGCAGCTTGATCAACTGACCCGCACCCACCATCTGTGCGATGAGATAGAATGCCACCACAACCAGTGAACTGAATGCCGCCAGGGTACGAACTGGCTTTTCTTCAAGACGGAACGACACTACATCAGACAGGTTGAATTTTCCAAGGTTGCGTAGACGTTCAGCCACAAGGAACAATACGATTGGCCAGCCCACCATGAAACCCAGTGAATAGAGCAGACCATCAAAACCTGAGCTAAACACCATTGCGGAAATACCGAGGAACGATGCCGCTGACATATAGTCACCCGCAATCGCCAGACCATTCTGGAAACCACTGATCCCACCGCCTGCCGTATAGAAATCCGCAGTACTGGTGGTCTGCTTTGCCGCCCACTTGGTAATAAACAAGGTGAAGCCAACAAAGATCGTAAACATGATGATTGCATGCCAGTTGGTGGCCTGCTGTTCTGCCGCACCCAAATCTGGACTGGCAAATGCGAGACTTGAGCAACATAGGCTTGCAAACGCAAACACTGCCGCCTTGATTGATGTTCCATTCATCTCAGTGCATTCCTTTTTCATGTGCAATCGCCTCAACTTCCTTGAGGGCCTCTTCATTCAGTTGGTCAAGCTTGTTGTTGGCAATGTAGGAATACACACCACACAACACAAATGACAGCACAATAATGCCTAAACCGAGGGGCATCCCCCACGTGGTGATACCGCCGCTAAATGAACTTGCCAAAAATTCTTTGTTATAGCCAACCAAAAGCATAAAACCAACGTAGATAAACAGCATGATTGCTGTTAATGTCCAACTCAGTGTGCGTTTTTTGCTGACCATCTCTTGAAACTTTGGATTATGTAGAATTCGATCTACCTGTGAATCATCCATAACCAACTCCTTATTTTTGTGTCCAACCGTGGACCCCTTTTTCGAATGGGATTTTTCATTATTCAAATTAGCAAGATTCCACTTGACTCGTAACTTAGACTTTGGTCTCTAAATGTAATCTTGTTTTAACGCACGTTCCGCGCTTCGCGGTATGATAAAAAATGGGACTTGATCACGTGAGCAATATGAACAGTTGGCTGATTATTGGGGTACTTGCCCTGTATATTGTGGTGCTATTCGGCTGCGCGTTTTTCGGAGAGAAACACGCCAGCCGCCTTAGCCCGCGCGGCCGCATGTTGCTGTTCAGCCTGACCCTGGGTGTGTACTGCTCATCATGGACTTTCTACGGTGCCACAGGCGCAGCCGTCCGTGAGGGGGTGATTTTCCTGCCGATCTATCTGGGTCCGCTGTTGTTTATCTGGTTCGGTTATGACATCTGGAGACGGCTGGGCCGTATTCGCCAGCACCACGCCATTTCCTCGATTGCCGACTTTGTCGCGGCCCGCTACGGAAAAAGTGGCAGTCTGGCTGCGCTGGTCACCATCCTTGCCGTGATTGCCATTGTGCCCTACCTTGCCCTGCAACTCCGTGCCATTGCGCTGAGTGCATCAGTGATTCTTGAGCAAAATGCCCATATCCATACCACCACCAACAGTGTGCTGGTGCTGACAGGCGTACTTGCGATCTTGGCAATGATCTTTGGTACACGTCATATTGCCCATACCGAACAGCATGGTGGCCTGATGCTGGCGGTGGCGTTTGAATCTTTTGTCAAGCTGTTTGCTCTGCTCTGCGTCGCGGGTTTCTTTTTATTGCAGTCGCCTGAAAACATCAGGCAGGTCAGCAGTGATGTCAGCCAGCATTTTCATGACCTCCAGCAGCTTGGTGTACCTGAAACATTCTGGATTCAAACCCTGCTCGCCGCACTGGCAATGATTTGCCTGCCACGCCAGTTCCATGTGGCGGTGGTCGAGTTACGGGATGAAAAGCATATTCGTGGCGCACGGCGCTGGTTTGCAGCCTACTTAATCCTGACCATCATTGCGATTATTCCAATTGCCAGCTGGGCGCTACACTCGCTGCCTGAGTCACTGGGTACACCTGATGTTGCGGTATTGGCCCTGCCGCTCAGCTATCAACAGGACTGGTTGACCCTGCTGGCATTTCTGGGCGGTTTCTCCGCCTCCACAGGTATGCTGCTGGTGGCATCTGTTGCCCTCTCGATCATGCTCAGCAATGACCTGATCATGCCTGCGTTGTGGCGCTTTAAGATTATTTCCCGACAAGACCAGCAACTTCCCAGAGTGCTGAAACTGACACGGCGCTTCAGTATTGTCAGCGTGATGTCATTGGGGTTTTTATTCTTCCATTTCTTCAATGACATTAACCAGCTCTCGGTTTTTGGCCTACTGGCATTTAGTGCCGTTGCACAGTTCTCGCCAGCCTTGATTGGTGGTCTTTACTGGCGTGGCGCAAGCCGTCAGGGGGTTTATGCAGGCCTGTTGATCGGTTTTGCCATGTGGAGCTACACCTTGCTTTTCCCAACAGTGTTGCGCAGCCTGCCTGAGCATTATCAGGCTTTTGCCCAGCATTTGTTGATGTTTGGCCCTTTTGACATCAATGGCTTGCGTCCAGAAGCCCTACTCGGCTTTGAGTCCTTTGCACCCCTGACCCACGGGGTGCTATGGTCTTTGGGATTGAATGTGGTTTCATATATCTGGGTCTCACGCCTGTATCGTCCCAGTGTTGCTGAACAGATTCAGGCTGAAAGCTTTTTTTACTATGAAAGCAAGCCCCTGCCATCCGCCCAGTCCAATACCGACCTAACTGACCTGCACCAGAATGCGGCTCGTCTGAAAGTGGGTGACCTGCTGGCACTGGCAAAACGGATTACGGGGGACCGCCCAACCACACAGGCATTCCAGCAGTTCTGTGAGCAGAACCATGTCATCCTCAATGAAAACCATGTGGCAAATGGCATGTGGTGGCGTTTTACCGAACAGTATCTGGCGGGAATTATTGGCGCGGCCTCTGCCCGTACCTTACTCACGACTGCCATGATCAATAACGGCCTGGCTTTAGGACAGGTGGCGAATATTCTGGACCAGGCCTCCCAGTGGCAGCGCTTTAACCAAAACCTGTTGATGACCATGATTGACCATATGACTCAGGGGGTCAGTGTGGTGGATAAAAATATGTGTCTGGTGGCGTGGAACAATCAGTACCTGAAACTGTTTGATTATCCCAAAGATCTGGTTTATGTGGGATGCCCGATTGCTGATTTAATCCGTTATAACGCCGAACAGGGTGAATGTGGACCAGGTTCGGTTGAAGAGCATGTAAATAAACGGATTCACTGGATGAAAGTCGGCAGTGCGCATGAATTTGAACGGATTCGCAAGGATGGTCTGGTGATCCAGATGCGCGGCAACCCAATTGAAGGCGGCGGCTTTGTCACCACCTTTGCCGATATTACCGCGTTCCGTGAAAATGAGGCGGTGCTGGAAGAACGGGTCAATGACCGTACCCAGCAGCTTGCCAATGCCCTGACCGAACAGAAATTGGCACTGGAACAGGCCGACAAGGCCAACCAGTCGAAAAGCCGTTTCCTTGCCGCAGCAAGCCACGACCTGCTACAGCCCATGCATGCCGCACGCCTGTTCAGCACTGCACTGGAGCAGAGCGTCGAAAAAACTGAGGACATACAAACCTTGCAGCAACTGGACCGTGCCCTGTATGGCGCGGAAAGCATGCTGTCTGCCCTACTGGACATCGCACGTCTGGAGGGTGGAACCATTCAGCCAAAACGTCAGGCCTATTCACTGCATGACCTGTTAAATGATCTCGAACTACAGTTTAAGTCGATTGCCGCACAGCGCAATATCCAGTTGTCTGTTCACGACACCAGGTTCTGGGTAGATACCGACCCGCAATGGATGCGCCGCATTATCCAAAACTTTGTCAGCAATGCCCTGCGCTATACTGCACAGGGTCGTGTGGTGGTGGGTGTGCTGCGTTCGGCACAACGTCCAAAGCATATTCGGATCGGGGTTTGGGATACAGGCCCTGGGATTAATGAACAGCAACGCGTGAAACTGTTTCAGGAATTTGAGCGTTGCGGTCATACCTCGCCCTGGGGTGAGCAAGGTCTGGGATTAGGACTTGCAATCGTGCAGCGTATGACCAGCCTGCTGGATTTCCCAGTTCATGTCTATTCAGAACTGGGCAAAGGTTCCTGCTTTATCATTGAAGTGCCATTGGCTGAAGCGCCACAGCAACAAGCCCCTACCCCACAGTTGACCGCGCTGCAACACACTGCTTATAAAGTGCTGTGTCTGGACAATGATGAAACCATTCTGCAAGGCATGCGTACCTTGTTGAGCAAGTGGGGCTACCAGATTTTTACCGCGACTGAACCTGCGGAGGCGCTCAGGCTGATTGAACAGGAAGACATTCAGGTCTGGCTGATTGACCAGCATCTCAACAATGAGCAGCGCGGACTGGATTTCATTGAAAAATATCGTCCAGCCCATATTCCTGTTGCCCTGATTACTGCGGATTCCGATCCAGAACTTCCCCAGTGCCTAAAGCAACAGAATATTGTTTTGCTGAGAAAACCCCTGAAACCTGCTGGATTGCGCGCATGGTTATCAGGCTTAAAAATCATGCCAATGGGCTAGACAATCTGAACTCAACTTAAATATTCTTATAACTTTTGAAAATGATAAATATCTTTGTGGAATCTTGCCGAGTTCTCATCCAATTTCAGGATAAGCCGTCGGCTGGACCTACTTTTGTTTCGGCATGAGGAGCGAAGCTCCGCAAGGGCAACCATCTTGCGCAGCTACATCGCTGCTCACCGCAAAACTCGTTGACTACCATCAGCTAATGAATAAATCGCAGAAACAGTACCTTAATTAATGGCGTCCTGTCTCAAACAATTGCGGATGACGTTTCCGAGTATCACATTTCTTACCAAACTCAGGCTAAATAGCAAAATATTTTTCCTGATAGGCAAAAACCATCAAAACCACAGGATTTTCTGAATAATAAATTGACCAAAGTGCTCAAATGATTTTTGACTATGGCAAAAACGTTCACTTACATTAGTGAACGTTTGTACACTTACTTACAATTATACAATTCATTGTTTTTACTTATTATTTTTACCATAAAAAACCCACCTACAACTTTAGTCGTATTCTACTTGCATCCACAAACACGCAAAAATTGATCAACTTGATAGAAGCCGTTTTTCATGCGTTTAGGTTTCTAGCAAAACTATCACAAAGGACATTGATCATGAATAGTAGCCACTCCACCTCTGAGCATACCTCACAACAATTTTACCGCCAATACAGTGCCAACGCCTTATTACCAGAACTAGACTGGCAAAACGTCTTTGCGCAAAGCAAACTTAACGATACCCATTTACGCGCACTGAATACGATTTACCAAGCTGCTGTTCCACTTGCGTTGAATGTTTTCCATGAACTGAACTTTGATGTGTTCGCACCCGCCGCCTACCATCCGCAGGGTTTGGGGTTGTTCGAAAAACTGGCGCAGCAGGAAGAAAATTTCCTGAACATCCTTGAAACTGAGTCAGCACATCTGGACCATGAAACACGCCATCAAATGTGGAGCATGCTGTTACGTGGCGGTGCGGTACTGGTGTTCAAGGCTTGGCTGGGTCATGTAAAAACGGGCGGCAGCCAACTGGATAAAACCCAGTTTGATGAGCTTTCCGACCTGCTGTTCATTAAAACCCGTCCTGAGCAGTTAGCCCAGCGTTTAAAGGTGGACTCAAGTGCAACACTGCCGCATATTTTTCTGATGCATGAAAATGAGGTGTTTCTAGACCACTTCAACAGTCTGGAAACAGCCGCCCTATTCGTTGACCTGGGTGTATATGATGCGGCGTTCCTGAGTTTACGTGATGACCGCGTGGCTGAATATCTCAAGGCCAAGGGCTATGTCACCCAGGAACAGATTGATGATCTGCAATGCGCACTCAACCCTTTGTACTGCGACAGCTTAATGCCAAAACAGGATTGTTTGGCTTAAGGTGAATAAAACAAGGTGGATATCTCCACCTTGTTTCTCAAGATGATTTAGAACTTCATGCTCATCCGCATCCAGTAGTTGCGTCCAATATTGTTGAACTGCTCACTGGCCGCATAACCAAACATGGAGGCACCCGCCTTGTTTAAATGTTCGGTGTAGGTTTGATTCAGCACATTATCCACACCAACCGAAACATCAACAGCATCCGTCAGCTTATAAGTCCCATTCAGGGCCAAGGTGTTGAATGCCTTGCTTTCATTCATGTCATAACCGACCACATTGCCCTCATTCAGGCTAATGCGATCCTGTTTGGCAACCGCACGCCACAATAAACCTAGACTATATTTCTCCTCGACATAGCGCAGATTTACACGTGCCTCCAAAGGCGCAATCTGGGGAAGTGGACGGTCATCAGAGGTATTTTTACCCCATGCATACATACCTGACACGTCAGCCTGAACATGATCGCTAAATTGATAGCCAATGCCAGCCTCGGCCCCTGCAATCGTTGCATCCACATTACGTGCCAAAGGATAGCGCTCATTTGCCCCATTGTATTGCAGCAAAATAAAGTCCTTGATTAAACCTGCGTAAGCCGAAGCCCAAGTATTCCATGCACCATGCTCTGCCTGAAAACCAACATCCAACTGCGCAGTACGTTCATTGTTCAGGTTGTCCAGATTATCGAGCATGCGATAGGTGGTCATTCCCATCATGTCGGTTGAGCCAACACCACGATCTGTTGAGGTGCTATACAGTTCCCAGAAATCTGGGCTACGCTCCACATAACCCAGCCCTGCGTAAGTTTTGAAACCATGTTCAGGCAAGGTTTTTTCGATACGGATAAAACCACTTGGGTTGCTATCACTGCGACTCTTGCCATTTTTTAAACTGTCAATCTTGACCTGATCCACACGCGCACCCGCAACCCATTTTTGATCAGGATCAATGTTGTACGTCCATTCACTAAAAGCACCATAAGACTGGAACTTGAGGTCATTGGCAAATGGCGAGTTCATACTTGGCATTGCATACATGATCATGTTGCCACCATGTGTGTTGCGCTGGCTATCCACGCCAGACACCACACTGAACCTGTCCCAGTCCGTGGTTACCGCCAGACGTGAGTTTAAGGTACGGCGGGCAACCTCCATCTCCATTTTATTGGGTACGGTCATCTGCATACCATGCATATTCATTGTCGTCATGGGTGCGGCGCGCAAACGGAAATTATCCATGATGTGGTCGTTATAACTATAGTCAACCTGTGCTTCGACTTTCTTAATCACATCAGTCAGGTTTTTCTGTTCGGCATGTAGCCCCAGACTTTCACGTTTGAACTGTGAACCATCCATGCTGCGGCCTGCATAGGCAGCCTCACCATCACCCTTGCCAGCACGGAGTTCCAGCCATGAGTCGTCGGTTGGTTTCCAGCCCAGTGCAAGGTCAGCATTCCAGCGTTTCCAGTTTGAGTGAACCGACTGACCATCCCCATCCTGATAATCATCCGCCACAGAACGGTTGGCATTTAAACGGGCATATTTGCTTTCATCACCAATAGCAGCTTCCACATTGTGATCCAAACGCCCATAAGACCCAACAACGACACTCGCTTGTCCACGATAGGGCTTTTCCTGGGTTAACTTTTCAGGCTCGCGCTCAAAAACAACGGTTGCAGCCGAACCTGTATTGGCATATTGAACGGTCTGAGGTCCTTTAATCACTGTAATTTTGTCAAAGCTTTCAGGCTGAATATAAGAAGTGGGTGCATCCATACGCGCTGGACATGCACCCAGGTTTTCTGTGCCATCGGTGAGAATTTTAATGCGTGAACCAAACATGCCCCGAAAGGTGACATCCCCATTGGTTCCACCATTTTTAATGGCATTGAAACCCATGATACTTTGTAGATAATCCGCCCCATCCGTTGCGGGAATCGGCTGGATCGGTTGCTTGGGATCAGCCTGAATTACCAAGCCATTGCCTTGATTGGGCTGTTGTGCAGTAACCACGATGGGTGCAAGTGAAACATGCGCCTGCCCATGCTGAACAGGTTCTGCCCACACCATTATCGTATTTGAAGCAGCCAGGATCGCAACCGTCAGCGGTTGTAATAAAAATTTAGGTTGAGCCATCATCGGTCTCTCTTAAAACATAGATAGAACAGGGTCAGAGTTATAAAAAACCCTAACGAAAATAAAGTTTTAATTTATGCAAAGAGTGGCGGAGCTCGCCCTTGGGGCAAGAGGAACAACCGTTGCAGTGCAAAATAAACATGCTTAAAGGCTTGTTGATAAGCAACTAAACGGATTTGGATACGGACCAGCACCTCTTTCACACCAAATTCAGGCGGCAATACCAGATTGGCATAGACGGTACAGTACTGGCATTGATGGTTTGGATCGTGGTGGTCATGCTGTGGTGCCGAGCCATCGGCCTGTACAAGCTGATGTGTATGGTGATGACCATGATGCGCTGGACTTTCGACCATCTGGCTTTTAGGCAGCAACAATGCCTGGGTGATGGTCTCACAGACAGGTGCGATCTGGTATTGCTTCGGCAGCAGGGGTTGCAGGAAAACCGCAATCTGTAAACAGACCGCGGTAAATGCAAGCAACATTCCACAACGAAACAGGGATGGCATGTTCAAATGATCGTTACAGCCTAACGTTTGACCGCAACTTTCTCTTTTTCGCGCTGGCGCACCACCTTTTCCACTTTTTCACGTGCACGCTGTCGCTTTAATGGCGATAAATAGTCAACAAAAAGCTTGCCATTTAAGTGATCCATTTCATGTTGGATACAAACAGCGAGAAGTCCGTCAGCTTCCAGCTCAAACGCTTGACCTTCAAGGTTAATTGCCTCGATTTTTACGCGTGACGGACGCTCAACTTTATCGTATATTTGAGGCACGGAGAGACAGCCTTCTTCATAAGGCTGTGTATCTACAGTCAGTGGAGTGACTTTTGGGTTAATGAACACCAACGGTTGGTTTTTCTCTTCAGAGAGGTCCATGACAATAAGCTGGATATGTTGGTCAACCTGAGTCGCCGCCAAGCCTATACCTGGTGCCTCGTACATGGTTTCGAACATATCCGCTGCAAGCTGACGAATCTCATCAGTGACTTCTTCGACTGGCTTGGCAATGGTACGAAGACGGGGATCAGGAAAACTTAAAATAGGTAATAAGGCCATACTGTTCCTCACTTATGCCATTGATCAAAAAACCAACTGAAAGGAATGCTTGATCAAAAAATTGTGTGTAAAGTCGTTATTATAGCGCAACTACACAGATAATTTTTAGGAATTATGATAATGAAAAAGGTTTTAAACGGCATACAATCATTTCATGCCTTGGGGTTAAAAAAACAACTGATTGCCGCTGCAATTTGTGCTGGATTGGGCATGAGCATCAACCTGACCCATGCAGCAAGCCCGAATGTCAGCCCACCGTCCGTGAAAGCAGGCGCACCGCATGTCTATGTGGTGAAAAAAGGCGATACGCTTTGGGACATTTCAGGCAAGTTTTTAAGCAAGCCGTGGCGCTGGCCTGAAATCTGGGCAAGCAACAAGCACGTTAAAAACCCACACTGGATTTATCCAGGTGACAAACTGCTACTCTGTAGCCTGAACGGTAAACCTTTAATTGGTAAGGATGAGGGTGATGGCTGTGATGGCATTATCCGCCGCTATACAGGCAACAACGCATCCACCTTGCGCCCACAGGTGCGCATTGAGGCGTTGAACAACAGCGTTCCTGTCATTCCATTGGCCCATATCCAGCAATGGCTGGAACGCACCTCGGTACTTCCAGCCGATGCGATTGCCAACACACCGTATATTCTGGGTACAGCAGACAACCGTGTTCTTGCAGGCAAGGGCCAGAGCGTTTATGTCCGTGGTCAGGGTCTTGAAAATGGCCAACGCTATGGTGTGTTCCGTGAGGGTGAACCATATGTGGTGCTGGATGAGAAAGGCAAGAAACAGGTGCTTGGCCTTGAGTTGACCCAGGTGGCTTCGGGTGTCGCCATTCGCAACGAAAATGACATCACCACGGTTGAACTGACCGACAGCTACAATGGTGAAGTCCGTCGTGGCGACCGCGTCATGGCTGAACAGGATGCCATGCTGCCTACCCTGTTCTATCCAACCGATGCAGGTCAGGTCAAAGACGGCGGCAAGATCATTCGTGTCATGGGTTCAATTGGAACTGCTGCGAAAAACGGTGTGGTGACCGTAGACCGTGGTACGGCTGATGGTATTGAAATCGGACAGGTTTTCAGTACCTATCAGGATGGTGAAACTGTTCGTGACCCTAAAACCAAGGAAACCGTTAAACTTCCTGGACAATATGTAGGCAGCGTCATGATCTTTAAGAGCTTTGACCGTATCAGCTATGCCTATGTGCTGGAAAGTGAGCTACCAATCAAGATTGGTTCAAACATCAAGCCACCTCGTCTTGACGACTAAGTCCTAAAGACCCATGTTGGATCAATTATCACCTCAGCACTACGCCACTGTGTTGGTGTGGTATTTGGTTCAACATTCCCTCTCCAGTTTTCCAAAAATTCTTCATCACTTTGGCAGTTGTGAACAGGCAACTCAACCCAACCGCTTTGCAGAATGGCAGCAACTTGGCCTACATGCCAGTCATTTAAAACGTTTGCAGGAATTCCAGACTGCACAGGGACAGCAGCAGTTTGCACAGATCGTTCAACTCATTCAAAAACACAGTGACTTCATCTTAACGCCTGACGATATCGGCTATCCCACCCAACTATTGCCCTATTCAGACCACCCACCAATTTTATTTGGGCAGGGACAGGCATCAGCACTGCTGCAACCTCAAATCGCTGTAGTCGGTAGCCGCAAGCCTAGCCCCCATGGACGGCAAATGGCCTATGACTTTGGCTATTATTTAAGTGAAAAAGGCTTTTATATCAGCAGTGGTCTGGCACATGGCATTGATGAGGCAGCACATCGTGGTGGACTGGCGCATCAGCGAACCATTGCGGTGATGGGCACAGGGCTGGATACCATTTATCCTGCCCAGCATAAACAATTAGCTGAAGAAATTCGTCAATCAGGCGCAATTGTGACTGAGTTCTTGCCTGCCACCCTGCCTTTAGCCGCGTTTTTTCCACGGCGTAACCGTATTGTCAGTGGGTTGAGCCTTGGCGTGTTGGTGGTGGAGGCGGCATTAAAAAGCGGTTCCATCACCACGGCAAATGCAGCGGCAAATCAGGGCAAAATGGTCTTCGCCATTCCTGGACATATTTACAGCGAGCATCATCAAGGTTGCCATCAACTGATTCGGGAGGGTGCAACCCTGGTTGACCATCCTGAACAGATCATTGAAGACCTGGCTTTACCAACGCAATGGCAAGCCCAGCAACAACGTGTTGAAGAACCCAAAGAAACAGCACCTCCACCACCCAGCCTGCCTACGCACCTGATCGAACTCTATCAGATACTGGACTGGGTTGGACAAGACCTCGACCAACTTGCCCAGCGCTATTCAGCATCAATTGCTGATCTCACCGCCCAGTTAATGGAACTGGAATTGCTTGGTTTATGTATTCAGCAAGGTGGACGCTATTTACGTTGCCGCCCAATGCATTAAACTAGCAACATCCATTCCCTTAGTCTCAGTTTTCGCATGATCACATCCTCCATTTCCGAAGCGGCACAACTATTAAAACAGGGTGAAGTGCTTGCCTATCCCACTGAAGCGGTCTGGGGATTGGGCTGTGATCCATTCAATGAACAGGCGTTTCAGCACATTCTGGAACTGAAGCATCGTCCAGTGGAAAAAGGGGTGATTTTACTGGCTGGGCATCTTGATCAGGTTGAACACTTGCTACAAAGCTTAACAGCCGACATTCGCCAGCAAGTCATTGCAAGCTGGTCCGACCGTTTGCCGACAGAGCGTGCCACCACCTGGCTGCTCCCTGCCGATCAGCACATTCCAGACTGGATTAAGGGACAGCATCCCCTCGTCGCGGTACGTGTGACCACCCATCCCCTGTGTGTTGGGCTGTGCAACATCTTTGGTGGCTTTATTGTTTCAACCAGTGCCAATCCTGCGGGTTTAACACCTGCGCATAGCCTGCAACAGGCACAGGATTACTTTGCCTCATCGCTGCATTATTTAAAGGGTGATCTGGGACTGAGCCAGCAACCGAGCCGAATCTTAAATGCACTCACAGGCGAAGTGATTCGTGCTTAGTACATTAATCATGTAATTCGGTGAAGAGCAGACAAAAAAAAGCTCAGTTATATAGGGATAACTGAGCATAAAAAGGATGTGGATAATCACATCCAGAGGGTTCACAAATTCGGTAAGCAACTTCTTCATTCTCATAACGAATCAGCTTGCTGTGGGCGGTATTATGGAACAATTGTTCAACTTATACAAATATATTATTTATCTAACAAAAAATGTGAAAAGCGTACCATTTTTGTCACTTTCATTATTTTAATAAAATTATATTTCTATTTTTATTCAGCTTTTTTGAGATGACAAATTTAGTCACACTTTAAAATATATTTGTAAATCATATAGAAAGAATGATCATTAGATAAATTTTTTGGTGTGTTTGTTTTTATTTTCAACAAACACACCGCTTATTTGACCTTAATTGGCTGATTCAACCATTCTGGCTGGTGCTTTTACGGTTTTCTTCTGTGCCATCACAATACCCACCAGAATCATCACACCACCAATGCTATGGTAAATCGTCCATTGTTCAGACAACCAGAGGCTGGCAATAATCGCGGTAAACACAGGCATCAGGTTCATAAAAATACTGGTACGGTTTGGGCCAATCGCCTGTACTGCCAACATCCACAACAATGGTGCGATCAACGATGGAAAGATACCTGCATACAGTACACTACTGACATTACTGGCATTGATACTGTCCAGACCAAACCAGAGCACAAACGGCAGATGGTAAAGTAGTGCAAAGGCTATCTGGACATAGAGGCTGGTCATCAGTGGAACCTGTAGTTGCCACTTTTTCAGGAACACCCCATAAAAGGCATAGAATGTCACCGCAACCACCATCAGGGCATCACCCCAGTGTCCACCCTGTTGCAGCAGGCTCGACAAGTGTCCCTGGCTGATAATGTAAATCAGGCCAGCAAAGGACAATACGCTGCCCAGGATGGCAAACAGATTTGGCTTATCCTTTAAAATAAAGTAGGCAATAAAGATGGTGAAAATCGGCACAAAGGCATTCACGATTCCCATGTTGGTGGCCGTGGTGTAATGCGCTGCGGTATAGGCAAGACCCTGATACAGCACCATGCCAAAGGCACTGAAAATTGCCAGCTTACCCAACGACTGACGAATCAGCCCACGCTGCTGCCACACCTTTGGCAACATAAACGGCGTTAGAATAATAAAGGCGATCAACCAGCGGTAAAAGCTAATGCTCACTGGGGAAATATAGTCTGCAACGTAGCGGGTCACCGCAATGTTCAGTGACCAAATCAATACCGCGATCAGTGGCAATACAAATGCCCATTTCTGATATTTTGTTAACTGACCCATCATCATTCTCACAATATCTCAGCAATGTCCCTATTGTGAAAGATGTCCAAAATAATTGAAATATCGAATTTCAGACATTTATATCGCGGTTAAGACATGCCTGTTTTAAAACAGTTCCCAGACACGCATAGCATGTTCCACCACCTTATGCAGTTGCCCTGCTGTTGCTCCATCCCGTGCCTGTAGGGTGAGGCCCTGCACCACAGTGGCATAGAAATCCGCTATTTCTTGTATAGGCGCTGTGGTTGGCAAGTCGCCATCAGCAACGCCCTGCTGAAGTCGTTGCAATAGTTTTTGTTTGGTTTTCAGGCGCTTTTCCAGAATGTTTTGCTGTACCTCCTGTGCATTGTCGGAACAGTTCATGGTTGCCACAACCAGCATACAACCCGCAGGTTTATTGGGCTGGGCCAAACGCTTGACGTTGTCATACAGATAAAGCTCAAAGGCAACTTTCGCCGTTTTGGCCTCTGCAAAGATGGTTTCGATGGGACAGGCTTCATGGGCCAGATAATAATCAATACATTTATGGAACAGCCCTGCCTTATCCCCAAAGCTGCTGTACAGGCTCGGTGCGGTCAACCCAAGCGTCTGGGTGAGATCGCTCATTGAAGTGGCTTCATAGCCATGTTCCCAAAACAACAACATGGCCTTTTCCAGTGCCTGCTGCTCATTAAAGCACTTGGGACGGCCACGCTTCTTTTTCTGCGTGTCATCACAAGGGACGGCTAAAGACTCAGATGCATTTGTCATAAGGGTCACAATTATTTTCATAACGATCATTATTAAATTAATTGACGCAGCAATTTTTATCAACTATTTTATTTTATAGCGATCGTTATAAAATCTTAACCTATTCTTTAGCCCTTTTGCCAGATGATGGGCAAATCAGGAAATTATTATGGAACATTCTCCCACTTCCGAAATTCGACCCATAGATTCCACCCAGACACAGGGTAGCTGGTTTGCCATACTGGCAGTGGCTATTGGTGCCTTTGCACTGGTCACCAGTGAATTCCTGCCCGTTGGTGTACTGAATAGTGTGGCAACAGACCTGAACATTTCTGTGGGTACAGCAGGCCTGATCATCACCCTGCCTGGGGTGATGGCTGCAATTGCCGCGCCGCTACTTCCCATTTCAGTCAAACAGCTTGATCGCCGCTATGTGCTGATCCTGCTCACGGCGATTATGGTGATTGCCAATACCATCACCGCCTTTGCCGATAGTTTTCATGTATTGTTACTCAGCCGTCTGGTGCTGGGCATTTCAATTGGTGGATTCTGGGCCACCGCGATTGCCCTCAGTGGCAAGCTTGCACCCTCTCATTTACCCATCGCCAAAGCCACTGCTGTGGTGATGGCAGGTGTCACCTTTGCAACGGTTCTGGGTGTTCCGATTGGCACCTGGCTCAGTGAGTTCTACGGCTGGCGCAGTGCCTTTGGTATCACTGCGGGTATTGGACTAATTGTGCTGGTGCTGCAATTTATCTTTCTGCCTGAATTAAAACCTGATTCAGCCATCCACTTTCGAGACCTGCCTGCATTATTACGCACACCCAAGGCACGCAGTGGCATGCTGATCGTGCTGCTGATCGGCCTGGCGCATTTCTGTGCCTATAGTTATCTGGCACCATTCTTTAAAAATATTGCGGGATTCAATGGCACTACCATTAGCTCGCTGCTGTTGCTTTATGGGATTGCAGGTATTTTTGGCAATGCCTTTGCAGGCTATAGTGGCAACCTCAATGTGCGCTATACCCTGGCCTTTGTCAGCATCTGTTTTGCGATTGTGTTCTTTGGCTTCCCTGTATTTGCAGTACATGAATTTGGTGCGATTGTACTCACCGCCCTATGGGGCTTTGCATTCGGGGCTTTCCCAACAGCCGCCAACATCTGGATGTTTGTGCATGCACCACATGCCGTTGAGAAAGGCATGCCGCTGTTTGTGGGGATGTTTCAGGTGATGATTGCGACAGGCTCGTTACTGGGCGGATATGTGGTTGATCATTTCAATGAAAATATCTTAATTTATGGGGTAATCAGTTTTGTTGTCTTGGCCTTGATGAGTATCTTTACCCTGGCAAAAGGCCTGAACAACCCTAAAGTCACCTGTGAAAACTAAAAAGGCACCCAGATGAAGCATGATGATGCTGAGCAATTTCCCTTTCTGAATGGTATAGAAGTGCATGAATTTCTGTACCAAAAGGATGATATTGTCAGCCCACATTCCTCACTCTGGGGCGATTTCAATTTTAGTTTAAATGGTACGCTGGAATTTGACATTGAGGGGCAATACTATCTTTCCCCACCCAGTTATGGACTATGGTTGCCACCGCGTACTGAACATCAGTCGCTTCCCGTTGAACATGAAATCCACTACATCTGTATTCGTTTGCATCCAAAATTCGGACAATATTTAGGTGATGCGTGCCGTTGCTTTAGTATTGAACCCTTTTTCCGTGGCTTGGTGGTACAGATTCTGGAACAGCAGAAACAGGATACACGACCTGAATACCTTGAACACTTGCTACAGGTATTGTTTGACCAATTGAGGCAAGCGCCTGCTTATTCACATTATTTACCACAAAGCACCCATCCAGTTTTGTCGCCAATTCTGGAAAAACTCTCCAATCCCGATTTATTTAATGCCAGCCTCCAGCAGGTGCTACAGGACTTTGCCGTGAGTGAGCGTCATGTCTTGCGCCTAAGCCAGCAGGAGTTGCAGCTTTCGCTATCTGAATGGCGCAATCGGGCCAAGATCATCTTTGCCATTAACCAGATTCGTCAGGGCATGACCATCAAGCAACTGGCATTTGCCTTAGGCTACCACCACAGTTCCAGCTTTATTGAGTTCTTTAAACGCTATACAGGCCAGACTCCCATCCAGCTTAAAAACGCCTCCATTTAAAGAACGCCCTGTTTTCATGGATTATTTGTATGGATTCATCTCAACAGCATTGCACTCTGGCTGAATAGCAGTTAAAACAAACAGGTCTTGCACAACAACAAATTAGGATAATCACATGAGCCAATCGGTTTACCACATTCCAGTTAAGGACATTAAGGGTCAGGAGGTTGACCTTGATCAATATCAGGGTAAAGTCCTATTGATCGTCAACGTTGCGTCAAAATGTGGTTTGACACCACAATATGAGGGTTTGGAAAAACTTTATCAGGCCAAAAAAGATCAGGGTCTGGAAATTTTAGGTTTCCCTGCCAATAACTTCTTAGAGCAAGAGCCAGGCACAAACGATGAGATTGAACAATTCTGCTCTCTCAACTATGACGTGCATTTCCCACTTTTTGCCAAAATCTCTGTTGCAGGTGATGACAAGCACCCACTTTACCAGACACTGACTCAGGCGATTCCTGAACGTACGGGTGAGGGTCCTTGGTGGAAAGACCTTGTGGACTATGGTTTAACCCCAAACAACCCGCCTGAAGTGTTGTGGAACTTTGAAAAATTCCTCGTTAATAAAAATGGCGAAATCGTTGCACGTTTTGCACCAGACATCACTGCCGATGATGAACGTATTGTCAGTGCGATTGAAGCTGAGTTAGCCAAATAATTTTACTATTAAAGCGTAAAGCCTCGCCGATCAGGGCGAGGACATCAGCGACTGGCTAAGCCATGAAGCTGCCGTTAGATTTGGATACCATTTAAAAATTGGTCATCACATACGGCAATCATTGGTTTAGTCTTTGGAATAGCGACGGACTATCACAATACAGGGGCAAAACAGGCACTCCAAACCCACACAAAAGCTGAACCATTGCCCCATCAATCATAAATAAAAATAGATCAACATCAGGTTTTAACAGGCGAATTTCCATACCCGACAACAACTCCAGAATTTCCTGCACCAGCCATTCCCGATATTCAAGCACCACTTGATAGGCATGAGGATAAAGCTGTTCAATTTCAAAAATGGCTTTAAACAGAAGATGATAAGGGCTATTCAGGTCTGCATGTAAGAGATAAATTTCCCTGAGTTTATCGGCTGCCGTGAGGTGCTGGCATGAATACATAATTGCCCGCACCTCTTGTTTAAGCCGCTCTTTTTGTACAGTCATACATATTTCAATAAATCGTTCTTTAGACTGAAAATTATTATAAAACGTCATTTTGGCGATTTTGGTTTCTTGCAAAATAAAGTCGATGCCTGCCTTATGAAATCCATAGGTATCAAATAGCTGGATGGAGGTATACACCGCCTGTAATGCTTTTGGAGAAATTTTTAAATTTGACATATAGATACCATCCACTCATCTTTTTTGTTGTATTTAAATGAGATAAAAATGCCATTGCCCTTATGGTGGACGAAAAAAAGGCATGCAGAGGCCCTAAAAGACTGCCCTGTCGCATCTCAAGTTTTATTGTTGATTTGTTTTTAGTCGCAACGAACTAATGCCTGAACACCCAAAGGCGATCAAACCATGCGAAAGACTAATCTGGAGGTATAAGAATGAAATACATAGCCAACTCCTAAAATTCGGAATTCTGCCAATGCACTCATTAAGAATTATGGTGGCAGAACGAGAGTGGGTTGACCGACTGGGTAAGACACCAGCACACCCGAAGGTGTCCCACTCCCGTCCTACCGCTACGGGAGGAGACGAGAAGCTTACACATAAAACTATTCCTCAGAAAGAATAGCTCTGATGCGGTCTTACTACTCGGTCGGTCAAAACCGACTGACCATGTGGGTCAGCGTTTTAAGAATAATCTGTGAGTTGGCGGGTGTCAATGCAAGGGAATGACAAGCTATTAAATTTGTTAGCTTTAACCTAAGTTCAATATAAAATCTTCGATGAAATATGATACTCGGAAACGTCATCCGCAACTGTTTGAGGCAGGACTTCATTAATAAAGTGCTGTTTCTGCGATTTATTAAATGAGTTGGTGGTAGTCAACGAGTTTTGCGGATGACAATGGTTTTGCCTACTTTTCCCGAAAGAAAAGTAGGTCGTCGAAGACATATCCTGAAATTGGATGAGAACTCGGCAAGACTCTGCCCAGATAATTATTTCTCGATAGGTTAAAGAAATCCGAACTCAGGTTAGCTTTTAAATATGGTGGCAAAACGAAAGAGAGTTGACAGACCGTTTCCAATTCCAGTACACCCGAAAGTGTCTCTCTTCCGTTCTACCGTTACGAGAGCAAGGTAAAATGTTTATATAAATATATAAACAGAGCCCTGTCTCAAACAATTGCGGATGACATTTATAAATAGCATATTTCTTACTGAATTCAGATACAAGTTTAAGTATTTAACTAAAAAGAGAAATTTTGAGCCTATAACCTCAATAGCGCTCTTCTTTACATAAGCAATCTTAATGAATTACAAAAATCACTTTTTTATTCATATTTTTTCATTATAGTGACATTCTTCACATATTTTGGTGCAGTTCAGCCATGATGGAAAACCAGTCGATCAAAGCCATCCTTTCAGCCGTGACACTTGCTGCTGCATTTACACTGACAGGCTGTGATCAAGTTCCCCATGACAATGAGCAGGTGGAACAAGAATCTGAATTTGAACAGCCTGCTACAACAGCGAATCAGGATAACAGCACCGAAATGATCAAGGCGCAGGACACCCAAAACCTGAGTCGTGGCAATATGCTCAACATCGCACGCGATATTGCAAAGTTGCAGCTTGAGACCGATGATTATGTGGCCTTGTTAAAACAGTCACAAAGCAGCCTTGAACAGGCGATTCAGGATCAAAATGTTCAGCAACTGCAAAATACCACAGGTGAGCTTAAACAGGAATTACACGGACTGCATGACACTTTACTTTCACTGAACCTGAAAAGTAATGAGGTTGACCAGATTCGCCAGAGTCTACTGACGGCCAACCAGCAACTTCTAAGCATGCCCTTGCTACATGGTCAACTGGACATTGCCCAGCTAGACTTTGCAAAAATTGAAAAGCAGTTCAACACCATTCAAATGGATATGGTCAAACTCGCAACGCTGGTTCTGGGCAAGCAAGCCAGTTCTGACAACACAAACACCTAGAGCTATTGCACTGGATAGGCGGGTTTAAAATGATGACCCGCCTGTTTGCCCAGATTGGATAGCTGTAAGCCATGTTGGGTCATCTGCTTATATTTTTCCAGCTCAATATTCAACTGGGTCACACGCTGTTTGAGTTCAATCGACATAAACTGGTTTGACTGTGCCAAGGCCACCCATCCTGCCTGTACCCTTTGCTTTGGATTGTCATGGCTAAGCTGCTTTTGCATCCATTCATAAAGCTTCATTGCCCGTTGATGTGCTTCAAACTTATAGGCAAACAAGGTGGTGGAAATCGCTGCTTCTGGGATTTCTCCCATCAACTTCATTTCAATCTGCCTAAGCTGATAGGCATATAAATCAACACGGTACTTTAACAGGTTCTGGCTAAACCACTCCGCAAAATCAATCAACAGCTCCATGACCTGCTGACATTGCAGTAACAACTGCTGTTTTTCCTGGGCTGGCTTACGCTGCTCGATCTTCTGGACTCGCCATGTACGATACACTGCCAGTCCACCCACCACAAAAGCCCCGATTGAACCCGAAACAATTCCACCAATCGCCGCACCAATTGCCAGACTATTCTTCATGACTGAACCAGACGGCTTATACTGCAAATAAGGACGGGATATTGCCTTGCTTTGGGATGAACCAAAATTGCGATAAACCGCAAATCCAGTATTCATCAGAGGAATGGGCAGGAAATCATCCATGCCTGCCAAATGTTGTAGGCTGGCTTGGGCGGTTCTTTGTACCGATTCATAACTCAGCGCCAGATCGGCAAAAACCGAGGGATACTTTTCCTGTAGATGTGCCAGCTCAATATTGACCACAATGGCAATATGCGGATGGTTTTGTGCGAACTTCTCAATTGCCTCCACATCCATCGTGCATTTCACCTGCATCGGCGTGCCATCCACAATCAGGTCAAAACCTGCCAAATGTGAATGTTCCGCAAACTCAATGGTGTGTCCCTGCTGACTCAGGTTGTAGGCCACCTGCTGTTTGGCAAGATAGGACGAAACACGCGACAAGGCTGCCTCATGATCATAATCAGGCGCGGGGATCTGTTTTAGGTTATAGAATGCATCTGGATTTCCCTTTGATGCCGCAACCAGTGCATCCAGCACCAAGGGATTGATCTGTAAATAATTCCAGATAAAGCCCAGACTGTAATTGGCAGCATTCACCCCACTTACCAGTTTTAGCTCACGCCCTGTCAGGATACGCTGTAAAGCTGTATTAGCCGCCTTATGCCGATCCAGATGCATCACCACATCGTGGTTATTTAATAATTTTGGAGCAGACTCGATCACATGCTTGTAATAAGGAATGATAAATTCGCTGGCTGCCAGCCAGTGATTCAGGGAATACCCAACAAACTTTAGTTTTTGCTGTATGTCCAACAAGGGCTGGGTTGAATCAGTGAAGTTTGTCTGTAATGTCTCAGGCAACATTAAGGCAACTGTACGGCTGGTAAGCTGTTCATACCTTGCCTGTTGCTGGATATGATCCAACTGCCCTAAACGTTGCAATGCCTCAACCACATCACTATTACCCTGCTCATTCAGGTAACCATTTCGATTTAACAGGCATTCAATAAAATCATAATACACATGCTCAGGTTGTAACGACTGTTGCGCGAATAAAGCCTGATACATTTCAATGGCAACCGACCATTCTTCAAAATGTTGATACAGCTTAGCCAGCGCAAGTTTTATCTTGATGTCGTCATATTCATCATGCAACTGTTTCAGGATGCTCAGTTTTAGGGGACTATCCTTACACTTTGCCAGATGTGACAACAGCCCATCCAGAACCTGAGCATTATATTGCTCATCCGCATACTGCAAACTAAAGGCAAGGCCCTGTTCAAACCAGGCATAACGATGGGCATGTTGTAAATAGGCAGGAATAAACACCTGATTGATCAACTTGATCAGGCGCAGGGAGCAATTGATTTCTTCAGCCGTGTTGTGCGGAAAATCCCAGCTTTTAGGCAGGGCAATGTGGAATAGATGCGTGTATAAACCAGCGGTGAGCTCAGGCTGCTCAAGTGTTACAAGCTTCAATTGATCTTTGGCGGATAAATGATGTCCTTGCTGTTCAATGCGATCCAAACGCAACTTTAAGACATTGCTTGCTAACATACTTTTCCTAATCAATTTCTTATCAAATTTACTGGTTATCTAGAATTTAAATTGTCTTTAAATAATTTCTAAACATCCATCTTAGTATGTTTTCAAACAATAAAAAAGCCACCTTACGGTGGCTTTCTCAATGTCAAACCAGCAAATTACAATGCACGGTTTTTCATCTTACGGATGGTTTCAAGCTGACCTGAAATCTCTGATAGAGATGCCAGTGCAGCCGCTGAGTCCAGATCACTCTTTTGGTTTGCCAGCAATTGTTCAGCTTGTTTACGAGCTTCCATAATTGCTACTTCATCCAGGTTGTCAGCGCGGATTGCAGTATCTGCAAGCACGGTCACAACATGAGGCTGAACTTCCAACACACCGCCTGATACATAAACAATTTCTTCTGTACCATTTTCCAACTGAACACGGATTGGTCCTGGTTGGAGCAAGGTTACAAGTGGCGCATGTCCTGGCAAAATACCAAGCTCACCACCCGCACCTTTTGCGATCAACATCGTAACTTGTCCAGAGTAAATCGACTCTTTAACACTTACAACATCACATTGCATAGTCGCCATGAGAATCTCCTTAAATTAGAGTTGCTAATTAAAGTTTCTCGGCTTTAGCAATCACTTCGTCAATACCACCAACCATATAGAACGCTTGTTCTGGGATGTGGTCGTATTCACCAGCTAATAGACCTTTAAAGCCACGAATCGTTTCTTTAAGTGGTACTAGTTTACCAGGCGCGCCAGTAAACACTTCAGCTACGTGGAACGGTTGAGAGAAGAAACGCTGGATTTTACGTGCACGGTAAACAACCAGTTTATCTTCTTCAGCCAATTCATCCATACCCAAAATTGCGATGATGTCTTTAAGCTCTTTATAACGTTGCAATACGTTCTGTACAGAACGTGCAATTTCATAGTGCTCTTGACCAACAACCAATGGGTCTAGCTGACGTGAAGTTGAGTCAAGTGGATCAATCGCTGGATAAATACCAGAAGATGCGATGTCACGGCTCAATACAACAGTTGCGTCCAAGTGGGCAAACGTTGTTGCAGGTGATGGGTCAGTCAAGTCATCGGCAGGTACATATACCGCCTGGATCGAAGTGATCGAACCAGATTTAGTAGATGTAATACGCTCTTGAAGAACACCCATTTCCTCTGCAAGTGTCGGCTGGTAACCTACCGCAGATGGCATACGACCTAACAATGCTGATACTTCAGTACCTGCAAGTGTATAACGGTAGATGTTGTCGACGAATAATAATACGTCACGACCTTTACCATTTTCGTCTTTTTCATCACGGAAGTATTCAGCCATGGTCAAGCCAGTCAACGCTACGCGTAAACGGTTACCAGGTGGCTCGTTCATCTGACCGTAGACCATTGCTACTTTGTCAAGAACGTTAGAATCTTTCATTTCGTGATAGAAGTCGTTACCTTCACGAGTACGCTCACCAACACCAGCAAACACAGATAAACCTGAGTGAGCTTTCGCGATGTTGTTGATCAACTCCATCATGTTAACGGTTTTACCAACACCCGCACCACCGAACAGACCAACTTTACCACCTTTAGCGAACGGGCAAAGCAAGTCGATGACTTTAATACCAGTTTCCAAAAGGTCGGTAGAAGCTGCTTGTTCAGCATAAGAAGGCGCTTGACGGTGAATTGGCAAACGCGTTTCAGTCGCTACAGGACCTGCTTCATCAATCGGGCGACCTAAAACGTCCATGATACGGCCAAGCGTAGCTGGGCCAACTGGAACAGAAATCGGTGCATTTGTACTGGTTACATTAAGACCACGTTTAAGACCTTCTGTAGAACCCATTGCGATGGTACGAACAACACCATCGCCAAGCTGTTGCTGAACTTCTAGTGTAGTTTCAGTACCGTCAACTTGGAGAGCGTCATAGATCTTAGGAACGCTATTGCGCTCAAACTCGACGTCGATAACCGCGCCGATGATCTGAATGATACGACCGCTACTCATTGCTGTCTCCTCAATTCAAACTAATAATGTTAAACGGCAGCGGCACCGCCAACGATCTCGGAAATTTCCTGAGTAATCGCGGCTTGACGCAGCTTGTTGTAAATGAGCTGTAGGTCTTTAATCAATTGTCCTGCGTTGTCTGTCGCCGCTTTCATCGCGACCATACGAGCTGACTGCTCACATGCAACGTTTTCAATCACACCTTGATAAACCATAGACTCGATATAGCGAACCAACAAACCATTCAACAATACTTCTGCTTCTGGTTCGTAGATATAGTCCCAACCATAAGTACGGTTGAGATCATCGCCTGCTTGTGCTGGTGCCAAAGGAACAAGTTGTTCCACTTTAGGCTGCTGGGTCATCGCATTGACGAAACCATTTGACACGAGGTAGATACGATCCAGCTCGCCCTTGTCAAATGCGTCAAGCATCACCTGTACTGAGCCAGTCAACTGTTCCAGACTCGGCGCATCGCCAAGTTGGGTGGTTGCACCGAGCACCTTACCGCCGTAATTCTTAAAAAACGAAACCGCTTTTTGACCAATCAAAGCAAATTCAACTTCAATTGACTGCTGTTGCTGTGCTTTGACATGCTGCACAACTTTCTTGAACAAGTTAATGTTCAAGCCACCTGCCAAGCCACGATCTGAAGACACCACGATATAGCCAACGCGCTTAACTGGGCGGTCAACCATATAACGGTGTTTGTATTCAGGGTTCGCTTGTACCAGGTGAGCAATTACACGGCGCATATTATCGGCATACGGACGGCCCTGAGCCATGCGCTCTTGCGCACGACGCATTTTAGAAGCAGCTACCATTTGCATCGCGCGAGTAATCTTTTGCGTGCTCTTGATACTAGCTACTTTGGCGCGAATTTCTTTTAAATTTGCCATACGCTTAACCTAGTATTCGAAAGCCCTTTCGAGCTTCCGAAGGTTGATCCGTGAACCAAACTTAACTAAAGCTTAACTTAGTAAGTTTGAGTCGCTTTGAAGCTCTCAATACCTGCTTTGAACGCTGCTTCGATGTCTTTGTTGTAATCACCAGTTTCATCGATCTGTTGCATCAACGCAGCATGTTCAGAACGGAAGTAAGAGATTAACGCAGCATCAAAGTCTACGATCTTCTTCACTTCAACATCAGCCATGTAGCCTTCGTTAGATGCATATACAGAAACAGCCTGGTCAGCAATTGAGTATGGAGCATATTGTTTTTGCTTCATTAACTCAGTTACACGTTGACCATGCTCAAGTTGCTTACGGGTTGCTTCATCAAGGTCAGAAGCAAACTGAGCAAACGCAGCCAATTCACGGTATTGCGCTAAAGCGGTACGGATACCACCAGACAATTTTTTGATGATCTTGGTCTGAGCTGAACCACCAACACGGGATACAGAGATACCCGCGTTCACAGCAGGACGAATACCTGCGTTGAATAATGATGTTTCCAGGAAGATCTGACCGTCAGTAATCGAAATTACGTTGGTTGGTACGAATGCAGATACGTCACCCGCTTGAGTTTCAATGATCGGTAACGCAGTTAAAGAACCAGTTTGACCAGTTACTGCACCGTTCGTGAATTTCTCAACATAATCAGCTGAAACGCGCGAAGCACGCTCAAGAAGACGTGAGTGAAGATAGAATACGTCACCTGGATACGCTTCACGACCTGGTGGACGACGTAACAATAATGAAATTTGACGGTAAGCAACAGCTTGCTTAGACAAATCATCATAAATGATTAACGCATCTTCACCGCGGTCACGGAAGTATTCACCCATTGTACAGCCAGAGTACGGAGCCAAATACTGCATTGCTGCAGGATCAGCGGCCGCAGCTGCGACAACAGTTGTATACGCCATAGCGCCAGTTTCTTCCAGCTTGCGAACCACGTTTGCAATTGTTGATTGTTTTTGACCAATCGCAACGTATACACATTTAATGCCAGAGTTTTTCTGAGCGATGATCGCATCGATCGCCATTGCTGTTTTACCAGTTTGACGGTCACCAATAATCAACTCACGCTGACCACGACCTACAGGGATCATGGTATCAACTGATTTATAACCAGTTTGAACAGGTTCGTCGACAGATTGACGCCAAATTACACCTGGTGCCACTTTTTCAACAGCATCAGTCAGTTTTGCATCAATTGGGCCTTTGCCATCAATTGGGTTACCCAAAGCGTCTACGACACGGCCAAGAAGTTCAGGACCAACTGGAACTTCTAATACGCGACCAGTACAGCGAGCTTTTTGACCTTCTTGCAGGCTTAGGTAGTTACCTAAAACAACGGCACCCACTGAATCCTGTTCTAGGTTCAGTGCCATACCAAATAAGCCGCCGTCGAATTCGATCATTTCACCGTACATTGCATCCGCAAGACCGTGAATACGCACGATACCGTCAGATACCATGACGATGGTACCTTCATTCTTAGCGGTCGCGCTGGTGTCCAGATCGCCGATACGCTGTTTAATGAGCGCACTGATCTCGGATGGATTCAGTTGTTGCATTGCGCTATTCCTCAATCTTTTTTAAGTTCAGTCTTTTTGCTGTTAGGCAAGAAGACGAGTCCGCATTTTTTCAAGCTTGTTAAGCGCAGAGTCATCTATCACTTGGTCGCCTGCACGAATCACAACACCTGCGATCAACGCTGGATTAACGCTAACAGTCACATGAACGGTTCTGTTAAAACGTTTTTCAAGCGCATGAGCCAAAATATGCTCTTGTTTCGCATCAATTGGAAAAGCAGATTCAATCTCCACTTCCAATGTGTTGTTGTTCTGCGATTTAAGTAATTCGTATTCTGCTGCGATTTCAGGCAATAAAACCAAACGATCGTTGTCTGCAAGCAATGTCAAGAAATTAGACACCGATTGAGACTGATCCTCACCTAAAACCTTTGCAAAAAGACCTACTTGTTCCGCAGGAGTCAGCTCAGGGCGATTTAAATAAGCGGAAAATGCTTCGTCTTGCACCGCAGCACTGAGCAGTTGTAACGCATTTGACCAAGCGTCAGTTGCATTCTGCTCAGATGCATAAGCAAATGCTGCTTTGGCGTACGGGCGTGCTAACGTCAAGAGTTCAGCCATATTCGCCTCGCTTAAAGTTTAGCAGCCAGCTGATTCAGCATGGCATTATGAGCTTCTGCGTCAACTTGTTGGTTCAGAATTTTTTCTGCGCCAGCAACTGCCAAAGCAGCAACTTGTTGACGTAATTCTTCGCGAGCAGCATTGATGTCCTGATCAACAGTTTCTTTCGCCTGTTGACGGATACGTTCACCTTCAGCAGATGCCTGGGTACGCGCTTCTTCTACCAATTGTGCTGCACGACGGTTCGCTTGTTCGATCAATTGAGCCGCTTGTGCTTTCGCCGCATCCAGTTCCGCCTTAACCTGTGCTTGCGCATCGGCAAGGTCAGCCTTGGCTTTCTCAGCAGCGTTTAAGCCATCAGCAATTTTACGCTGACGCTCACTAATCGCATTGATTAGTGGTGGCCAAACAAACTTCATGCAGAATGCGACGAACATCGCAAATGCAATTGCCTGGCCAATCAATGTGAGGTTGATATTCATTTCGCTATTCCTCAATATGTGGATTTAGGAATTAAGCTATTAACCTACAAATGGATTAGCGAAGATGAAGAACAAGCCAATACCAACACCGATCATAGGCACAGCATCAAGAAGACCCGCGATTAAGAACATACGAGTTTGAAGTTGTGGAGCCAATTCTGGTTGACGAGCAACAGCTTCCAGGAAGCGACCGCCCAAAAGACCAAAACCAATCGCAGTACCTAAAGCACCGAAAGCGATCAAGATAGCAGATGCAATTGCAACTAGACCTAAAGTGAGTTCCATGAAAAATTCCTCAGAGGTTAGGTTATTACCAAATTAAACTAAAATTTAAGCCCAACCGTCAGGTGACAGTCAGGCAATACCATTAATGCTTTTCGCTTGCCATGCTCAAGTAAACGATGGTCAGCATCATAAAGATAAATGCTTGCAGCGTGATTACAAGAATGTGGAAGATAGCCCAAGGCACAGATAACGCCCACTGGATCCAGAACGGCAACAATGCGATCAAGATGAAGATCAACTCACCCGCATACATGTTACCGAACAGTCGTAGAGCCAACGAAACTGGACGAGCAAGGAAAGTTACTAATTCCAAAATCAAGTTCACTGGAATCAATAACGCTTTTGCAACTGGGTTACTTGGGTTAAATGGGTTAAGTGCCAACTCGCCAACGAATCCACCAATACCCTTTTCACGGATACTGTAGAACAAGATCAATACAAATACAGACAGGGACATACCTAGGGTAATGTTCGGGTCAGTAGATGGGACAACCTTGAAATAAACGTGGTGAGGGTCCATGCCAAACACACCTGCACCAATCTGTTGAGCTAGATAAGGAATCCAGTCAACAGGAATCAAGTCCATTGCGTTCATGAGGAAAATCCACACGAAAATGGTCAATGATAATGGGGCAATTAAACGTGATTTGCCGTGGAAAGTATCACGAACACTTGAGTCCACAAACTCGATGATCATTTCAATTGCTGACTGGAATCTGGTTGGAACACCTGCATTTGCAGCTTTCGCAACTGTCCAGAACAACAAACAGAAAATAACACCAAGTCCGATAGACCAACCCATTGAATCCAAGTGAATTGCAGTGAACCCCATCGATTGAGCTTCTTCAGCAGTCTCAGCCAATTTCCATGTACCGTCAGGCATTTTGCCATAGGTCATATTGGTCAAGTGATGCTTGATATACTCGGTCGAAGTCAGGGCATGTTCTTCAGCAGCCATAAATCACACCTGGTCAATGTCAATCATTAAAAAGAAGCGGAACGAATCCTGCGAACTGCAAAAATCTCGTACCCTCTTCCAAAAATCTCAAAAATGTGTTTCATTCTCGTTGCTGGAGACGTGACACCCAGAATGGTGCAACCCACGACATAGCCTGAACGAGGATAAATCCACAAAACAATGCCACCGCTGACAACGGTTTGACATTGCTCAAAATTAAAATAAAACCCACAATCACAATCGCAAACTTACCGAGCATTCCCCGATACATATTCAGCATGACCTGTCTTGACGCCCTTGCCCCAGCTGTCCTAAACGACTGCCAGGCAAAATAACAATGCGCCAACCAACAAACCAGTGCCCCAAGCGCAGCACTCAGGGCGGCAGTGGTGTCTTTTATCAACCATGCCAGCAACGCTGCCACAGGAATCATGCACGCCTGTAAGAAGACCAAAGCTTTTGCTAATCGTCGGTCAATCAAGCGACTAGTTCGGCTCATTTTTTACCCACTTACAGCATAACTGCTTGACAAGTTTTAATCATGATTGTTTTGAATCGCAGGCATTATAGAGTTACACCCCTGAACATGCAATCTTTTCTCGACTTAAGTCTGTTTTTTTCGTTAGCCCATTTTTTGACGATAGAGTCAATTGGTTTTTATTTTTTTCATCAATTTTGTGTACTTAATACGCATTTATCGGTTTTTGAAGCCAATTTTTTCCACGCTGTTACAAAATTGTCCTCACCACGCATGCTTTCATCCACGGGCTGGAAAACCACTGGGTTCAATTTTTGATACTGGCTGCTGCTGGCAGATGTTTCAGCCAATAGGCACATTTGTGCTTTAGGCCGATTGTCCATGAGATATTTAATCTGGGCAGCAGTCGGTGCAATATGCGGATCATCGGTTAATGCCCCTGCAAACTTCAGGTTCAGCGCCCGCTCCAGATACTGATAGGCATCATGATAAGACCAGTAGGGTTTGGATTTACTCGAACTTTCATATTGCTGGGATGCCTGTAGCATCTGCTGGGCAAAGTCCTTGGCATTGGCCAGATATTTCGCCTTGTTTTCTGGATATTGCTGTGAACGCAGGGTCGCAATAAAGAAAGCGATACGTACAGCATTGTTGGGATCTAGCCATACATGACTGTCCACTGTATTTGCCAGTGCAGTACCACGTAAGTTGCGTTGTGGCAAGGTGGTCAGGATTCCTGAATCAAGCAGTGCAATCGCCTTGCGGTTTTGATTGAGTAGCTTCTCCAAAGGCGCTTCATGCACTTTACCGAGCCATAACACCAATGAGGCATCCTGAATCGCCTTGCGATGGGCTGGGGTAAGCTGTACATCATGGCCTGTCTGGTCACCCAGCAACAGTACTGGTTCTTCCACACCATCGGTGACTTCTTTTGCAATCAGGTAAATGGGATGTGTTGAAACCACTAAACTTTGTGTCCAGCCCCATGTGCTCAACATTGACAACAAGACCAGAAAAGAAAGGCGCAACATCACAGGATTACTCAAGAAAGCGAAGCATGTTATAATATAACAAAAGTTAAAAAATGCCTATGTCTATTTTCAGGATTCATCACACTATCTATTACCCAGTCCATTTAATATAGATCGTTATAGATGAATTGCATGATATGATAGTGCGTCTGTTGGTACACCTGCGACACAGGTTATATATAGTCGAAATATCAATAGGCCCTACAAAAACAATGAGGTCAATTTATGAGTTCTTGTTCACACGAACATGACAATGCTTTACACGGTGTTCACGGTCATCACGATATTAAGGCGCGACTTGCCGAAGCAGAGATTTTATGTACTGCGGCGGGCGCTCGCCTGACCCCTTTGCGTAAAGAAGTGCTTGAACTCATTTTAAATGCCTCTACCCCAATGGGTGCCTATGACCTCCTGGCAAAAATCAAGGGACAGGCAGACCGCCCTGCCGCGCCACCTACAGTTTACCGTACCCTGGACTTCTTGCTGGAGAAAGGTTTAATCCATCGGCTGACCTCAATTAATGCCTATATTCCCTGCTGTCATCCACGTGAGGGGCATCAGGCCGCATTCCTGATTTGTACAGAATGTCACTCGGTTAAGGAGGCATCGGCACAGGGCCTGATTCAACAACTGGATCAACTTGCCGCCTCTGACCAATTTTCTGCTCAACACAGCATTATTGAGATTTCTGGAAAATGTCACCAGTGCAGCCTGCCTCAGTAACCCCTCCGCTGATCCTACTGGAGAATATCTCAGTTCGACGCGATGAACGGGATATCTTGCGTAACGTTGACTTTGCCTTGCAGGCAAAAGAGATTGTGACGCTGATTGGTCCGAATGGTGCAGGCAAGTCCACCCTGATCAAGGTCTTGCTTGGCATCATGCCACCCAATAAAGGCAAGGTTCATTTTTCCAAAAAGCTTAAAATGGCCTACGTCCCACAAAAGTTTAATCCATCTGCCAGCCTGCCTTTACGTGTACAGGACTTGTTGGACTTGGAAGTTTGCGAAGCCCATTTACGTGAAGAGATTATCCGTGATACAGGTATCCTGAAACTACAGCAGTCCAAGGTCCAGCAACTTTCAGGCGGTGAACGGCAGCGGGTGTTACTGGCACGTGCCCTGTTGCGCCAGCCAGACATTCTAGTGCTGGATGAACCGATGCAGGGTTTGGACATTCAGTCCGAGGCCGAGCTATACGACTATGTGCGCAGTTTACCTGAGCGTTATGGCTGTGCGGTGCTGATGGTTTCCCATGACCTGCAATGGGTCATGCAGGGTACACACCGTGTGGTCTGTTTAAATAAACATATCTGTTGCAGTGGTTTACCTGAAAGTATTCAGCAGCATCCTGAATATCAGGCGATTTTCGGTACGCAACGCATGTTTTACCAGCATCATCACAACCACTGCGGACATAGTGATCATGCTGAACCCTGTAGCCATGATCCACGCCCCCACATTCATCCTGAACCAAAGGCCTAAGCCATGATGGAATGGTTACAATTACTATTACCCGCTTGGATCATGGGCACATTGTTGGTGTTTTTAACTGCGCCACTGGGCTGTTTAATGTTATGGCGTAGAATGTCCTTTTTTGCAGATACCATGGCGCATGGCACACTGCTTGGTGTCGCTGTTGCAGGCATTCTGCATCTACCTTTCTGGCTGGGTGTTGGCTGTCTGGCAGCCTTGCTGGTTGCCATTCTATGGGTTTTGCACGACTCACGTTTACCGAACGATGCCCTGCTCGCCTTGTGTTCGGCAACCCTACTTTGCTCAGGCCTGTTATTAATTCAGCAAGTACCGAGTTTGCGTCCAGAACTGTTAAGCTATCTGTTTGGTGACCTGCTCAGTATTGAATGGGCCGATTTACCGATCTTTGCAATCGTAATCATCAGCGCCCTTATGGTGCTTTATCGCTCATGGTCGGCACAAATCCAGATTGCCATTGACCCCGATATTGCCATGAGCGAGGGAGTCAATGCCAACTGGCAACGCCTGATTTTCATGCTGTTGCTGGCCTTGTTTACTGTACTGGCATTACGTGCCGTGGGTTCACTGCTGATGGGTGCACTGTTAGTGATACCTGCCCTGAGTGCCCGTTTGCTGGCGCACTCACCTAAACAGATGGTGATCTGGGCATTCATACTGGCTCAATTTGGCGTTACAGTTGGGCTATGGTCAAGTGCGGCGCTCAACATTGCCACAGGTTTAAGTATTGTATTGTGTATGGCACTTTGTTTTGCCATCATTTTTATGGGACAGAAACTGAGTTCACATTCCCAATAAAATAGGTTAAATTTTTTCCATCGAAATGCTCACCCAGTACAAACTATAATGCTGTAAGGCAAACCCAAGGTGTGACGAGAATGTCCAATCATCCAGAGACACTCCAGACTAAAATGACAGAGAAGTTTGCACAGGAATACGTCACTGCGAACTACCGTTATATTTCAGCCTATAATGAGCTGAATGCCCGTACCTCACAACGCCAGCAGGCGCTGACGATTTTCATCACCTTTTTTATTGGACTTTTGGCTGCATTGATTGCAGCCCACAATGTAACCACCAGCCTAAACTCCCATATTGAATGGATCTTATTCGGCTTCCCTGTCGCTTCCGCCACCTTTGCATTCCTGAACTATAAATATGAACGCATCATCACCAATTTACGGCGTTTTCTCTCAAGTCTGGAACGTTATCACGATGCCCATCTCGACATTCCGAGCTACAATACCGATCAACAGTGGGTCAATGACTCCAACCATGCCCGACGTTTTCACGACTATGCCTGTGCTGTCTTGATTCTGGCATGCAACAGCATTGGGGTCAGTGCATTCTATGTCCTGTTCCCACAACATATCCAGCAGTCCTATTTCGTGATTTCATGTGTGGTGGCTGTGGCGATTTTAAGCGCGGGCCTGCACTGGTTTTTACCAAAATTTGGCTACCAGACCTCAAAATAGTAGTGATTGGGAATCATAGTAGCCAGCAATTTCTTCAACCCACACGCCTGATTTCAAACAATAGATGGTCCCATTCATCTAACTACTCCATTACAACTTTAATCAATCTCTTGCCAATTTGGTGAAAACCACAAAATTTGCTATATTTAGCGTTTTTCCGCGACACTTATTTCGGTAACTATGAATACGGCAATACAATCAGCGCTTGATCATGCGGTACAATCCCTTCAACAACAAGGGGTACTTCCTTCCGATTGGACCAATACGAGCCATTTAACCCGTACCAAAGACCGAAGTCACGGAGACTTCGCCTCAAATATCGCCATGATCGGCTCCAAGCCAGCTGGCATGAAACCACGCGATCTTGCTGAAAAAATTCTGGCGGCACTCCCAGAAGTGGCTGACATTAGCAAAGCAGAAATCGCTGGGCCTGGCTTCATCAACTTCTTTTTAAACGCAGACCAGCGCTTTGCTGTGCTTGACCAGATTCAAACACAAAAAGACCAATATGGCCGCAGCCAGGCCAATGCAGCCAAGAAGATTCAGGTGGAGTTTGTTTCCGCAAACCCAACCTCTAGCCTGCATGTGGGGCATGGACGTGGTGCTGCTTACGGTATGACAGTTGCCAATTTATTGGAGGCAACAGGTGCCACGGTTGACCGCGAATACTATGTCAACGATGCTGGCCGTCAGATGGATATCTTGGCGACCTCAACCTATTTACGTTATCTGGAATTACTGGGCCAGAAGCTGGTTTTTCCTAAAAATGCCTATCAGGGCGACTATGTTAAGGAAATCGCGCAAACGATTATTGATAAAGATGGTGATGCTTATGTACATCCTGTTGACCTTGATAAAGACTCCTTAACAGTAAAAGAAAAAGTCAAACTCCTTGCTAACTTTAATGGCGATATTTCTGTTCTAAGCGTCTATCAAAATGTACCAGAAGATGTGCAATATGCGGATGAACTGGATGCGGATGGCAACAAAGTGGTTCTTTCTGGTGACAAGGAAAAACATATCGATGGTTTGATTGCCAATTCACAACAACTGTTAGGTGCTGGTTATCGCGTTTTCCATCAAGCGGCTTTACATGCCATTCTGGATGACATCAAGGACGATCTCGCTGACTTTGGCGTGACCTTTGATGAATGGTTTAGTGAAGCATCATTAACCGAAAAGATTGATGAAGCACTGGCAACACTGGATCAACGTGGCTTCCTTTATGAAAAGGATGGCAACATCTGGTTTAAGTCAACCGAATTTGGTGATGAGAAAGACCGTGTGGTGAAACGTCGTAATGGTCAAACCACCTATTTTGCCTCAGACATTGCCTATCACCTGAATAAACTGCAACGCGGTTATACCGACCTGGTTGATATCTGGGGTTCAGACCACCACGGCTATATTTCACGTGTCAAGGCCGCGATTGATGCAATGGGTTATGACTCGAAAAAATTGACTGTTCTTTTGGTACAGTTCGTCAGCTTATGGCGTGGCGGTGAGATGGTGCAGATGTCATCACGTTCTGGTCAGTTCGTGACTTTACGTGACCTACGCAAAGAAGTGGGCAACGATGCAGCGCGCTTCTACTATGTCATGCGTAAGTCTGAACAACACATCGACTTTGACCTAGACCTTGCGGTTTCACAAAGCAAGGACAATGCGGTGTATTACATTCAATATGCACATGCCCGTATTTGCCGTATGCTGGAAAAAGCCGCTTCTACAGGCATCAATATTGATGCCGCAGCAGCACGTGAGCATGCCAACCGCCTAGAACTTGATGCTGAAACTGAAATCTTGTCCAAGCTTGCCGCGTATCCTGACATTCTGGTACGTGCGGCAAATGCCTATGAACCACACCAGATCGGCAACTATCTCAAGGAATTGGCCGCCCTGTTCCACGGTTGGTACAATGAACATAAGGTTTTAAGTGATGATGCATCACTTACACAAGCCCGCTTATTGCTTTCAATCAACGTACAGCAAGTGCTACACAATGGTTTAGAATTGCTTGGTGTGTCTGCTCCTGAGGCGATGTAAGCAAAGCACCTCTGTTTACGCAAAGTTGTCGCTCAGGAGACAAGACAAGGGCTATGCCAAAGCAAGACACTTGCGGAACAATGTTGCTTAAACTGCACAATATAAGATATACAGTAGGCATTACGGTAAACAAAGCATATGTTAGACATAATGCCTTGTTTACCGAAGATTCAAGTGACCCATAACATAATAGAATCAAGAGGAATTTCAGGTGTTTGGAAAAACGCAACGTGGTGTATCTGAACGACCAAACAAGCCAAAAAAACCACTCATTCCAAAATGGCTGGGGATGCTTGTCGCAATTCTGGCGATTCTATGCGTGGGTGTCATGTTGATGCTTTGGCAGCCGTGGCAACCTGTTCCTACCAAGACTCAGGTGACTTCTCCACATGATCAGGAAGAGGACACCAACAAGGACTACCGTTTCTATGACCTGTTGCCACAACAGCAGGTGACGCCAATTCCTGAACAGGCTGTGCCAGAAACCAAGCAGCAGGGCAATGTGGTCATTATTGAGTCACCAAAACCTGAAACAACCACAGTGGAAAACCCTGCAAATATCACGGCAACTGAAGAAACAGTTCCAGCCCGTCCAACTTATATTTTACAGGTACGCAGCTATCCTGATCCTGATAGTGCCGATGCCCGTCGTGCCGAAATTATCTTGAATGGCTTATCTGCCGATGTGGTTAAAACAGTGGAAAATGGCCAGACATGGTACCGTGTTTTCTCTGGTCCTTATGATAGTCAGGATGCGGCACTGGCGGCACAACAAACCCTGCAACATAGCGGCATTGATTCCATCGTGATCAAGCGTTAATAAATTTAGAATTAAAAAGGGGAAACGGTATGTTTCCCCTTTTTTCTATTTTATATCTGGCTTTAAGCACATTGTGAATGCAGGCTTTTCTGCTCAGCATGCTGAAACGCTGGACGCTGCTGAACACGCTGGACAAAGGCCTGAATATTGGGATATTTTCCATGCAGTCGATTTTGAATCGCAATCAGTGGAAAAGCCATTTGAATGTCCGCAAAGGAAAAATCGCCTGCAAAATATTCATGTTTCGCCAAATATTCTTCCAGGTAGAGAATATGCTCTTTTACCCGCGGGCGCACGAAGCCTGCCTTTACCCCATCAGTGATCTTCTGTGCAATCGGACGGATGACCCAGGGCACATGCTTGCTCACACTATTCATCACTAGCGTCATGACCAGCAATGGCATCAGTGACCCCTCTGCATAGTGCATCCAGTAGGAATACTGGCGCTGCTCTTTGGGATGTGGCGGCTTGAATTGCTGCTGTTCATCATATTCCTGCTGTAGATAATCCAGAATGACTGCCGACTCCACAATCACCTCATCATCATCGACCAGAATCGGGGCTTTTCCCAGCGGGTGGATTTTCTTTAAACTTTCAGGGGCGGCATAGCTGGATGTTCTTTGGTAGTACTCAACCTGGTAGTCCACACCAAGCTCCTCTAATGCCCACAGAATCCTGAAAGAACGTGAGCATTGCAGATAATGTAAGGTAATCATTTTTGTGCCTGCTTTGTGCGACGCAACTGCCGTGTTCATCCCTCTGACAATTGCGTTTAGAATTATATTTTGCTCAAGCACAATAGCACTTTAGTCTTAAACAATCATGGTCTGAATGTCTAAACTACGTAACAAAGTTTTAGTGACAGGCGTTTTACTACACACATTAAGAAGTTTTTCTTTTAAGTCTTGTGAAACAGGTTGTTTAAATATTACCCGACGTTCAATCCGTTCCTGTTGCTCACGATTGCTATGGAAGTCGACCTCCACGCTAAACTCGCCCAAATCGATTTCCTTATGCTTGGCATACATCCGCAAGGTGATCATGGTGCACGATGCCAAACTGGCGCTCAGGAAATCATAAGGAGCTGGACCTGTATCATGCCCACCAAACGCCTCTGGCTTATCTGTCAGATACTGGTGTATTCCACTGCTCACCTCTCCTTTCCAGGGTTCAGGCAATGCTTGAACGTTTGCACTGGCGATTATACTCATTTTGAAGCCCTCATTTGATCAGGCAAAGCAGGTGCTTCCAGTCGTTTACCTAGATAATCAGGAATTTCACCAAAACGCGCACTATGGTTGATCCAGTCCTCACGTGCCTGTTGTAAGTCCTCCATCGTGCGCCCAACAAAATTCCACCACAATAGAATTGGCGATTCGAATGGTTCACCACCAATCAACAACAGGCGATGGCCCTCAATCAGTTCGACCTCAATCTCAGTTAACCCTGTTTCCAGCACCACCATATTATCGGTATTCAGTTCATGTCCATTGACCCGAGCAGTACCCTCAAGTGCCATAAAGGCATACTCAAACTCTGGATTAAGGGGGATACGGGTTCTGGTGTTGGCCTGTGCGGTCAAGTCCACACCCACCAATGCTGTATGCACCTGAACAGGCGACACGGTTTGTAAAAACTCCCCCACAAGCACCGTAAACTCAACCTGATCCTTGCTGACCACAGGTAATTCTGGATAATGCTCAAACTTGGGCTGCATATCGCGCTTGGCATCAGGCAAGGCAATCCACAATTGTGCCGCGTGCATTTTGGTTTCAGTATCAGGCGCCACCTCAGTATGCGAAATCCCATGCCCCGCTGTCATCAGGTTGACCTGTTTTGGACGAATCAACTGCTTTGAACCAAGGCTGTCGGTATGCATCATGGTACCTTCAATCATCCATGTGAATGTCTGCAAACCGATATGTGGATGAGGTCCAACATCCAAGCCATCACCCGCAGGAAAACTGACAGGCCCCGCATGGTCAAGGAAACACCATGCACCCACCAGACGCTTGTGGCGGCTAGGCAGGGCACGCTTGATGACTGTCCCCTTGCCAATTTCGGCTGAACGTATGGTGAATTCCTGAATAAATTGGTTGATGTAGGTTTCACAGTCTTTTGAATCAGAAATATCGTAATCATTATTATTGCTCATGATATCGCTCTCTTTTACCTATGCTATTGCAATGAGTTGTTTTATTGATCTTAGCAACACAAACCCCATTCAATATAGTCTTTTGGTAATACGCAGAGTGTTATGCATGGGACAATCCTGACTCAGGACTGATAATCAGCATTCTTTCGCTCAGTGGGGTGGCATCTCCACAATCAGGCCCGTTAGGCGTCGCACCAATGGCAAGAAAACCAGCACCACAGGATAGGCAATCGCCCAGGAAAACATCCAGGTGGCAAGCCATTGGTTGATAAAGCCTGTGTTAAAACCCATATTCATAAGCAGGTTAATGAATGATATGGTTCCACTCATTAAACATGACAAGAGTAAAGGTATAATCCAGCCCGCATACTTTGCTGGCAGCTTGGCCATAAATCGTTTTTTTGTTGTCAATTTTGACCTCCCCATTTTCTGTTACCATTCATCATCATGCTGATTTCCTCACCTGCTGTTTTAGGTTTTTCATAAACTGGCCAAACTGAGGGAAAAATTCTTCAAATAGGGGATGATCACGATTTTCCAGCATGACCTCACTAAACAGTTTCAGACCAACCGCAAATGATGTGGTGGTTTGATCGTCAAAAAACTCCGCTTTCTTCAAACGTTCGACGATCTCAAAAATGTCATCATGGTTGCCCGTATAAAATTCCAGACGCTCTGTGTAGGTTGAAGCCAGCCCTTTCGGGTCCTTTAAATGCTGTACGGTGACATGGTATTGATGTTGTTTCATAATGTTCTCCAATATGCCTTTTTAAGCACTTTCCTTAATTTCGACCTGCATCAGGTCAACTTGATATTGCTTAAACACAACTTTCAGCGACTGTAAAAATTGTGCCTGCTTTGCTGTGGTTAAATCTGTGCAACGAATTTGCAGCAGTTGACTTTTAGACAAAGTGGGGAGGTTAAATTTCGTCTCGGCACGATGAAACTGATCACTGGCAAGCAAACCTGCCACCACCAAATCACTGACCACACGATAGACCGTTGCCAAACTTAACTGCTGTTTTTGCGCATGCAATTGCTGGTAGATTTGCTTCACCGTAAGGTCTTCTGTTTGCTGTGCCAATAAGGACAAAACCGCCATACGTGGATGTGTTACCCTTAATCCTGCCTGCCTGATTTTTTGTTGTAGCTGTAACATCGCTTGCTCCCAACTTATAGGCGCCCAATCGCAATTGCAGCCTGATCAATCTTTTCAGCAATTTGATAAATCTGCTCCTGTTGCAAATCCGCAATATTCAACTTTAAACGCAGTGCGGTTTTTAAATTCTCCATCGCACGATGAATCTCAATCAGTTGGTCATTGTTGTGAATCTCACGTCGCAGTCGCAGCTTTTCCAGTAATCCATCCAGCATCTCCTGCTGCTCTTTCAGGTAAGCCTCGCCATATTCGGTCACCTGATATTGCTTACGTTCAGCATCAAGTAGTGAAATAAAATTCATTTCCTCCAAACTGGTCAGCGTTGGATAAATTGTGCCTGCACTCGGGCTATAACCATCCCCCACCAGGTCACTAATTTCCTTAATAATTTCATAACCATGTTTTGGACTTTGCTGAATCAAATGTAAAACCAAAAGCTTCATTCGCCCTGATTCAAACAAGCGTCCACGACGGCCTGTTCGGTGATGCTCCCGATGATGTGTATCACGTTCGCTTTCATGATGATCTGATGAATGGTTCATCTTTATTTTTCTCATATTGCTTAATTTACGCATATTAAGATATATCTTAATATATCTTTTATCAAGTTAAGATATATCTTTAAATTTTAATATTTTGATATTTATTAAGTTATTTATTCTCAAAAGAACTTTTGGAGGGTTACGTAATAAGAAAGAGTGCGTAGGCACTCTTTTTTTGGTAACAAGTATCGAATTTCATTTCAAAACAACCGAATCATTTTAAATATAATCTTTGCATCTAGGTTGCTGATTTAAAACTAAAATAATTGCTTTCAATATTATTTAAAAAATAATGTTTGTTGTGTTAAACAAAGGGATTTTCACTTTCCCATGGTTGGTTTTTAAAAATAATCTGACCATTTTCAACACAAAGAATCCATGTATAGAAATATTCATCCCCAAGCCCTCGACATTCAAAATTTTTTCCAGAAAATAGCGTTGATATTTTTTCTATTAATTCTAAACAATAAACAGGATCAATATTGATGCTTTCTTCACCATGATTAAAGGCATTAACTAGGTCACTATAGACATCTTCATGAATTCCATCATTCGCTAATATTTCTAAAATTTTATTCTTTTGAAATGAAAGATCAACTTCATCAAAATCAGTATATCTAACTTGTAGTTTTGTGGAAAAACTCATTTTACACCTCTATATTATTTTCGATAATATGTTCACATTATAAATATCAATTTAATTATTACAGAATAAACCTTATTCGAAATTGATATTTAAAAGAAAATATCATCATAAAGAAATAAAAAGAGTGCTCAGGCACTCTTTTTTACGACCTTGAATACGATTAAGACCGCTTCGTATAGTTCACAAACAAACGGTCTTCACCAAAGTCATTGCCATGCTTGATCTTGTAATCAGCACGCAGATATTGAAATGTTTATTATTTATGTATTTTTTGTTTTAAAAGCACTTTTATTTTCATACTAAGGAAATCAACAACAGGACCTAAAGCCTGATGCTGTTGTTGCCAGTTTTGCTTGCCTATCTCACCTTTATATTCTTGGATCATTCGCTGCAAAACGGGTTGATGCTGCGGCGGTAACTGAGTCATTACCCAGTGTGCGGCTTGATCTTTAGGCACAATCTCCTTCGTCACCAAGCTAAAATAAATACGGCATAAGGCCAAAATCTGATTACGTTCATCGGCATCCTCATCCCAATGCGCCACAATTGATGGATAGGTGTCAGCCATTGCCTGCCAGAGTTGCTGTTCAGGAATCGCCGTTGACCACTGTGTCAAACTTGGCCCGAACAAAGTCCGATGATGCATTTGTGCTTTCTTCAGCAAAATGCTCAGATCTGGGTCTGCATGTTCGCTAAGTATATCACCTTGGCTTAACTCATCCCGTAACCACTCCCCGAACTGTAGTTCGTAACTGAGAGGATAACTTCCTGAAACAACATGATCTTTGCGTACGATGGTGACTTCAAGTGCACGCTGTGCAGCACCAATCGGATGCGAAATGTGTAATAAGGTTTCTGCCAGTTGCTGTCGTTGCTGGAGTGTCAGTGCTTGACTCACCACAACCAAAACATCCAGATCACTTTCTGGACCTAACCCGCCATCAACAGCTGAACCATACAGATAAATGGCAAACAGGGACTCACCCAAAAGCTGCTGTAGAGATGCTGTTAACTGTTCGAGTTGCAAGGTTTCGGACATGCTTTACCTCTTTGTCAATCGCATAAAAAAGGCAGGATTTTCATCCTGCCTTTGGTCTTATTCCCACTCAATCGTTGCTGGTGGTTTAGATGACACGTCGTATACCACACGTGAAACATCTTTAATTTCGTTCATGATACGGGTTGAGATTTTATCAACCAATTCATACGGTAAGTGCGCAAAACGAGCTGTCATAAAGTCAACCGTTTCAACGGCACGAAGCGCAATCACCCATGCATAACGACGACCATCACCAACGACACCCACAGATTTCACGGGCTGGAACACTGCAAAGGCTTGCGCAGTCTTGTCATACCAACCACTCACACGAAGTTCCTGCATAAAGATGTCATCAGCAAGACGAAGAATGTCAGCATATTCTTTCTTCACTTCACCCAAGATACGCACGCCCAAACCTGGGCCTGGGAATGGATGACGGTAAATCATGCTATGCGGTAAACCAAGTGTTGTACCTAGTTTACGCACTTCATCCTTAAACAGGTCACGCAATGGCTCAACCAGATCAAAAGCCAGGTCTTCTGGCAGACCACCCACATTGTGGTGTGACTTGATCACGTGTGCCTTACCCTGTTTGCTTGCAGCAGATTCGATCACGTCTGGATAAATCGTACCTTGTGCCAAGAATTTCACGCCATCAAGCTTACGTGCCTCTTCTGCAAACACTTCGATAAATTCACGGCCAATAATTTTACGTTTTTTCTCAGGATCAACTTCACCCGCCAACGCAGTTAAGAAACGTTCTTCAGCATCAGCACGGATCACTCGGATTCCCATGTTGTCCGCGAACATCTGCATCACCTGATCGCCTTCGTTTAAACGAAGCAGGCCATTGTCCACAAACACACAGGTAAGCTGGTCGCCAATCGCCTTATGCAACAATGCGGCAACCACAGATGAGTCCACACCGCCAGACAAGCCCAACAGAACCTTTTCATCACCAATTTGTTTACGTAATTGTTCCACACGTAAGTCGATAATGTGTTCTGGTGTCCAAAGACCACGGCAACCACAAATTTGATGCACGAAATTAGAAAGAAGTTCCGCACCTTTCGCGGTGTGAGTCACTTCTGGGTGGAACTGCACACCATAGAAACGGCGTGTTTCATCACTGACCGCAGCAAATGGGCAGCTTGGTGTACTTGCGGTCACCTTGAAACCCTCAGGAATTGCGCTGACCTTGTCACCATGACTCATCCAGACATGAAGCTGGTTTTCACGATCCTGCAAGTTGCCAATCAACTGGTCACGCACCAGAATGTCAACCTCGGCATAGCCAAACTCATGTACCGTACCTGGCTCCACCTTACCGCCAAGTTGCTCAGACATGGTTTGCAGTCCATAGCAAATACCCAGTACTGGCACACCCAACTCAAACACCACCTGAGGTGCGCGTGGGCTACCCTCCTGATGCACGCTCTCAGGGCCACCTGACAGAATAATCCCGTTTGGATTAAATGCGCGAATATCCTCCTCAGACATATCGAACGCATACATTTCAGAGTAGACACCCGCTTCACGTACACGACGTGCAATGAGCTGGCTATATTGAGAGCCGAAATCCAGAATCAGGATACGATCTTCAGTAATTTGAGTATTGGTCGTCATGGCGAATCATTAAAGGCAAATGAATTAAGCGCCATATTCTAGCATTTTTCACGCTTTGACGCACCGCAATTCATCATCTATCTTATTTTTTAGCTGTGGTTGTCAATCAGGCCTGATATTTAAACCAAAATCTCAGCCGAACATGCGGATAAAAGAGAGTTAAATCAACAATTCTTGCCCATTCTGCTCAACACAAAGCAAAAATTGGTGCTAAGATGTTGAGTTAGAGATGCGTTACCATGGAAAGGTATTCAATCGACTACATCGTTTCCTTTTTATAGAGTGGCGATGTCCTTGAGCAAAGGAAAATTAAAAAGCCTATAAGGGAAATTGGTGCATCGCCAATGTCCTAAAATATTTCACTATCATCTATGGCTTGCCCATTCACGGGCAACAATTAGGACTTGAAGGACCAATACAATAATGTTTCAAGAAATGATTGCGGATTTTCAACAGAATTTCTGGTTATATATTTCAATCCCGTTTATCAGTGGTTTTATTGGCTATGTGACCAAAGTGATTGCAATTCAAATGATGTTTGCACCACTTGAATTTAAGGGATTAAGGTTATTTGGTCTTCCAATTGGATGGCAAGGGATTGTTCCCCGCAAGGCTGAAAAGATGGCAACCACTGCCGTTGAGCTAATGACCTCCAAGTTGATTAAACCACAGGAAATTTTTGCCAGACTCGACCCCAAACGTATCGCCCAGGAAATTGAAAAACCCCTGATGGCCGCTGCCGAAGACATTACCCGCGAGGTTGCACAGGAATACCATCCTGGTTTATGGGAAGGCATGCCAGAGTTTGCCCGCAAAAAGCTGATCAAGCGTGTGCAGGACAAAGCACCTGAAATTGTTGAGCATATCATGGGCGAGGTGCAAAAAGATGTCATCAAATACTTTGATATTAAACACATGGTCGTGAGCAACCTGCTCAAGGATAAACGGCTGCTCAACGAGATCTTTAAAAAAGTTGGCAGGCAAGAGTTTAAGTTCTTTAGCAATATTGGCTTTGTGTTTGGCTTTGCGATTGGTGTGGTGCAAATGGCGGTGTGGGTCGTCACCCAGGGGAAATATCCTTGGTTACTGCCAATGTTTGGTGGTTTCGTCGGCTTCTTTAGTGACTGGATTGCTTTACATTTGATGTTTAGACCACTATACCCAAAAAAAATCATGGGTTTTACCATGCAGGGTTTATTTATTAAACGTCAGAATGAGGTCGCTGCTGATTATGCAGCATTGATTTCCAAACAGTTGCTCACCTCCCGCAACATGATGGAAGAGCTGTTTTCTGGCACACACTCAGACAAGGTGATTGAACTGGTCAGCCGCCATGTTAAGCAGGAAATTGACTTACAGGCAGGTATTGTTCGCCCACTGGTGGTGTATGCGATTGGCGGTGAAAAATATCAAAACCTTAAGAGCGAAGTGGCTGAACGTATTTTACAGCAACTGCCAGAAACCATGCGTTATGTGGAATCCTATGCTGAAGATGCCATGAACATCCGTAACACCCTGATTGAACGCATGCAACAACTGAGTCCTGAAGAGTTTGAGGGAATGCTCCGACCTGCATTTAAAGAAGATGAATGGTCGTTGATCATTGTAGGTGCGGTGCTAGGTTTCCTTGTTGGGGAAATGCAGATCCACTTTATGCTGTAAATCTAAAATCCGTACAATTAAAAATAGGGAGCAATTGGCTCCCTGTTTTTTTATGATTTAAAAATTAATGAGCATGCGTAACCTTTTCAATGCTGATCACCTCAACATCGGTTGGTTTATAGCGATGTGTATCCACCTCACCCACCAGACGCACATGGTCACCTACTTTCAAACCTGCCTTACGCCAGATGTCATCATCCACCTCAACGTTGATTGAACCACTTGCATCCTTAAATTCGTAATGGTCACTCTGAAGATGCTTCACAATCTGGCCCGTTAAGGTTACCCCTGTTTCATCAGCCAGCTTGGCCGCCTGAGTGGCTGTAACCACATTTTTGGCCGCTTCCTGCACAATGGCTTGGTCAGGTTTACCAGCCCAGGTGGCCGTTGATAAAGCTGTCAACAACACAATGCCACAGCCCGCAATCATTTTTTTCATTTTTACCTATCCTGTATTAAACTCTTATGATCTAAACAGAAATTTATTGTTCTGTCGGCTTAAGTTTGTAATCAACAGTAAACTTTATTTATGTATATACCTAACCCCGCTAACAAAAGCGGGATTGCTGTTCACTACTTTTCAATTACATGGTCAAGACTCAAACGACCTGCGCCATACAGCATCACATAAAGTAGCCCACCCGCCATGACAACATTCTTCATGAAATTAATCTGCTGGCTGTGATCCGTTGAATCATGGAACAAGAAAGCCGTTAAGACACTAAAAACTGCCAAGCCAAAGGCAGCAAAGCGTGCCTGAAAACCGAACAATAGGGCTAGGCCACCACCAAACTCAACTAAAATGGTGAGGGGTAACAGTGCAGCAGGTACCCCCATCGATTCCATATACTGTGCAGTTGCAGCATAACCTGTAATTTTACCCCAGCCAGAAATCAGGAAAATTTGTGCAATCAAGATACGCGCCACCAGCGTCACAATATTCTCAACGCTCGGCTGTGTGACGATATTTTTTACAACGACATTCGGATTAAACATGATCAGCTCCACACTGTTTATTTTTTAACATGACAACAGTGTAGGAATGTTTTATTTTGCAATAAACAGCATATTTGTGAATACATCATTCCATATTTGCAACAAAAAAGTCTTTTTCACCTCAATCCATCATTTTTCAATCACATTGTAAAGTTACCAATAATTTTGCTTTTTATACTGACTTTCCCTAAAGGCACTGCTAGGATTTAGCTCAAATTTATTGTATTCACATTTTATGGAACTCATTGATTTTATTCTGCACGTTGACGAACATCTTTTAGAGTTCATTACCAATTATGGCATATGGATTTATGCCATTCTGTTTTTAATCATCTTTGTTGAAACTGGTTTGGTGGTGATGCCATTTTTACCAGGCGACAGCCTGTTGTTCGCTGCGGGTGCGCTGGCTGCGTCAACGGGTGCCATGGACCCATGGGCACTCGGTATCCTGCTGTTTATCGCAGCGGTATTGGGTGATACCGTCAATTACCATATTGGCCGCTACATTGGCCCACGTGTATTTGAAATCAACTCACGTTTTATCAATCAGCAGCACTTGATCAACACCCAGCAGTTTTTTCAGCGTCACGGTGGAAAAACCATTATCTTTGCTCGTTTTGTGCCATTTGCACGCACCTTTGCACCTTTTGTTGCGGGTGCAGGCAGCATGAACTACAAGTTTTTCCTGACCTATAATGTGGTTGGCGCTTTCTGCTGGGTTGCCTCTTTCATTACCCTCGGTTATTTATTTGGAAACATGCCAATTGTGAAAGACAACTTCACCCACCTCATTTTTGGTATCATCATTATCAGTATCCTGCCAGGTGTGATTGGTTTTATTCGCCAAAAACTGAATAACCGTAAATCACAATAATTCAATGTCTGCCTAGAAGAAACGAAAGATCATTGGCAACATACACATCAGCAGCAGCATGGCCGATCCTTTATATAAATGGTCGGCCTTGATTCCAACCAGACTACCTGCCAGCAAGGCACGGCCAAACACCATCCAGAAGATTGAAACAGGGATCAGCACCACACTGAACACCGCAAACACCAGAACTGTATTCTCTACCGAGTCCCATGTTTCGCTGGGAAAAATCCCTGCCGCCAGCAGCAAGGTTTTAGGGTTTCGCAAGGCCGAGATAAACAACTGCGGTGTTCGGATATGTGGGTGATGCTGGTCATGTTTTTGCAGGTGTGAACTTTTCCATAAATGAAAGGCCAGCCATAACACATAAGCCACACTGGCAACATGCAGAATGTGGGTGAGTGCTGGCCAGATGGGATGGAACAGATGGATAAAGAGTGCCCACAACCCGATGCCATAGACATAACCCAACCATTCCATAGGAATAAACGGCAGGGTTTTCAATACACCTTGTTGATGGGTTGAACTGGCGAGTAAAGCATTGGTCGGCCCAGGAATCAATAACACCGCGATCATCGCAAAAACAAAAAACCAACTCTCAATCATAGACATACCGAATAACCCTACACGCCCGCCACCTTAAACGAATTTGGGACAAGAACACAAATTTTAGGATGTTGTCTGAGAGGGAAAATACGCAGGATCAGTGCTTTAAAATTTACAATATATTGATTTTATTAGTCATTTATTGAAACATTTTGCTAAAATTTAGTTATATGCCACCGTGGCAAACCACGGTGACAGAAGATCAACACTTATGATTTTGGACGTTGCTTCACAATAATTGGACACCCCTTGAACTGTGCCGCCTGCACAATGGCATCCTGCTGTCCAAGCACGTTGGCAAGCTCGGTATTCTTGGTGTTCATTGACTGCCCCATATTGACCGAGATGGATGGACCAAAGCCCCATCCGCCCTTGCCCCAGCCACCACCGAGTCCAACACCCACGCCCACACCTGTACGTTTTGGTGTCTGCACGCCATTGTCGATATACTGCTGGATACGGTTGTACTCTGCCTGCAACTGCTGGCAATTGAGCGACTGGTACTGGGTGGGTGACACGTAGGCTGGTTTAACCGTCGATGCACAGGCACCCAACAACATACTCGCTGCCAACACAGGCATCCAATATAAGCGTTTCATAAGATTCTCTTATTTCTTTGACTCAATCTCATTGAACAGCGTGACATAAGCAACGGTCAATTTATGTTCAGATGCCAAATGAATCAAGGGTAAATTCTTCTGATGTGATTCTTTCATCAATACTGATGGCGGCAACATGCTTTCCAGCACGGGTAAACCATCATCCTTTAACTGCTGAACCACTTCACGGGGAAGTTTTGCCTGAGACTGGAACTGATTGACCACAATCCCTTCAATCTCCAAGCGATCATTATGATCATCTTGGGTTTCGATCACATTTTCAATCAAAGTTTGTAACGCACGTTTTGAGAACACATCACAGTCAAATGGAATCAGCACACGGTCTGCCGAGATCAGCGCAGACAGGGTAAAGAAGTTAAATGCTGGTGGTGTATCAATAAAGATACGGTCATAGCGGGCGCTGAGCGCCTGAATCGAGTCACGTAATTTATAAATTTTATGCTTGCTCTCCAGCGCATGCTCCAGCGCACCCAGGCTTGGGCTGGCAGGAATCACATCCAGATTTGCGAAAGCGGAACGGTGCACATAGCTGTCCAGTCCCTTGCCGCGTGGCGCTTTTAGGATCGAACCAATAGCATTACCAATCAAACCCTTTTGCTGTGCGGTTCCCAACACATCCTCAAAGAAGTTTTCAATGTTTGGCTCCAATGCTGCCTTATCGGCAGAATAGGTGGCATCTTCACCCAAAAGGTACTGGCTTGAGTTTGCTTGTGGATCAAGGTCAATCACCAGGGTTCTTAAGCCCTGCTGCGCACTAATTGCAGCCAGGTTGACTGCAATACTTGATTTCCCCACACCACCTTTTTGGTTAAATACCACACGAGTTAACATGATTTCCCTCTAACAAGATTTTTGTAAACTGCACGCAGTTTAACCTAGAGCCAAAACAATTACTAAAACAATGTCAAACAATTACGCAAAAACTGGTTTAATGATGACCAGCCCCAGAATCCCCACCAGCGCCACCGTACCGATCAATAAACCAGCACGCCGCTGCACCAGCAAGATACTGTCATCTTTCTTGTAGGTTTTGATCAGGGAAGACCACAACACAAAAAATAGAATGATCTTGGCATAAAACCATGGCTGTACATCAAATTTATTCATAAACAGTAGAACCGCACCCGTCACAATAATCAGGGTGAGGGATAGATGCTGTAATGCCACAAAACCTTTACGCGCATGGCTGTTGGGCTGCTGGTCCCTGACACCCATATATAGGGTTGCCGCACGGGTAAAAAATACCAGAATCAGTAAACTTACAGCCGACATATGAACAATTTTAGTGAGTAAATGTGCGTCCATCATTGATCCTTAGTTTTTTGGTGCATGGGCACATTCAGGGCTTGCAGGTGCCTGCCCCTGCCATTCCGCTGGAATATAGGCGTGAATTGCCAGTGCGTGAATCTGCCCAGGACTCATCAACCCTGCCGCAACGGCATAGACCTTTTGATGGCGCTGTACCAGACGCAGCCCCTGAAACTCCTCACTCACCACAATCACCTTAAAGTGGGATTCCTTGCCTGGGAAATATCCCCCATGCCCTGCCGACTCATTGATCACCTCAAGATGGATAGGTGCCAAGGTTTGTAAACGTTCAATCAACTGTTGTTCTAAATTCATCGGTCACTCTGTCAGGTCAGATTGAGATAGTTGCCAAGTATACATGACTGAAAGTGGTGGGTCTGTTGAGATTTCACAGCGACTTCGATGTCTGAATCACCCAATCCTGAGTAAAAGTGCGTTTTTCCTAGTTTTTAGGCTGAAAATGCTTTTATTTTATGCAATTAAGCAATTTCTTTGCATAAAGTTATTGACCGTTGTTTTGCTTAATGTATTATAGCTGGCACGCGGGAATAGCTCAGTTGGTAGAGCATAACCTTGCCAAGGTTGGGGTCGCGAGTTCGAGTCTCGTTTCCCGCTCCAGATTGGTTTTTTTAAGTGTAAGTTTTAGTAAAAACTGCTCAATATGCGGGAATAGCTCAGTTGGTAGAGCATAACCTTGCCAAGGTTGGGGTCGCGAGTTCGAGTCTCGTTTCCCGCTCCAAATTTAAAAAGCCCTAGTCAAATGATTAGGGCTTTTTTCTTGTTTTAGAAACTTTAAGTGAATGCAAATTTTGAAATGACTGTATTATTTCTGTGCTGCAATGACCGCAATCTCAATTAACCATTTTGGATTGACCAGATCAGCCTGGATTGTGGCGCGCGAGGGTGCAACATGCCCCTTTAACCAGTCTACCCAGATCGCATTCACAACTGGAAAGTCTGAAAGATCCTTTAAAAATAGCTGGGCCGACAGTAAACGAGATTTATCGGTATCTGCTAAAGCCAAAAGCTGCTCAATGGTTGCCAGTACTTCTCGGGTTTGCCCCTCAATATCCAAATCGGCATTTTTAGGCACCTGCCCTGACAAATACACCACCTCGTTAAATACCGTTACGGCACTCATTACTTCAGTGGTGTTGATTTTCTGAATATCTGAATTTGACATCATGACGTCCTTATTGCTGGTTTATAAATGTGACACGCGCAGTGACACCACACATCAGTTCATAGCCCACTGTGCCTGATGCTGCCGCGACCTCGTCAATTGCGAGAACTGTTCCTGTACGGGATTTACCCCATAGCACCACTTCACTGCCCACCTCAGCATCAGTGACTGGGGTAAGGTCAACCGCCAGCATGTCCATGCTGACACGGCCAATGGTCTGGGTACGGATACCATTGACCAGCACGGGTGTACCTGTTGGTGAAATACGCTGATACCCATCCGCATAACCGCATGCGACAATGCCAATGGTCATGGCTTGGCCCGCCACAAAACTTGAACCATATCCCACACTTTCATTGGCATTCAACCGCTGGATGGCAATGATCTCACTGCGCAGACTCATGGTTGGCACAAGTCCCCAGTCCTGTATGCTGTGTCTTGGATAGTCTGGCGAGCTTCCATACAGCATGATGCCGCCACGGACATAATCCGACTGAATCTGATGCGGATATCTTAGGATGGCGGCACTGTTACTAACCGACCTTTCACCTGGCAAGCCCTGAATGGTGGTTTCAAACTCCGTCAGTTGATAGTCAATCCCCTGATCTCCAAAACGGTCTCCATCCGCATCCGAGAAATGCATCATATGGGTGATCGTGGCAACATGGGCGGACTGGCTCAACTGCCACCAGATTTCACGGTATTGCTGTGGCTTAAACCCTAATCGGTTCATTCCACTGTTCATTTTCAGGAAAATATCAAACTGGGCTGGGTAGATATGCTGCTGCAACCATGCAACCTGCTGCTCACTATGCATGGTAAAGCTCAGTTGATACTGTGCACAGTCAAACAGGTCCTGAGGCGAGAATATCCCTTCAAGCAGCAAAATTGGACCCGCCCAGCCCAAGGCACGTAAACGCTTTGCCTCATCAATATCGAGCAAGGCAAAACCATCTGCTGTCTTGAATGATTCATAAACGCGTTCAATGCCATGCCCGTAAGCATTGGCTTTCACCACAGCAAAAATCTTGCTCTCTGGCACAGACTGCCTGATCACTTTCAGGTTTTGACACAGTGCCTGGGTATGAATCACTGCAGTAATTGGACGTGGCATAGTAAACTTCCTTGTAGGGGGCCATTACGCCGCGTGTGAATAACGCTGGATTGACAGGCCATCGGTACTGATGTCTGGACGATGATTAAGTACCAGATCGCTCACCAGTTTTCCTGAACCGCATGCCATGGTCCAGCCTAGAGTGCCGTGGCCCGTATTCAGGAACAGATTCTTGTATTTGGTTGCGCCAATGATCGGCGTGCTATCTGGCGTCATTGGACGCAAACCTGTCCAAAATGATGCCTGCTTCAAGTCTCCGCCTGGGAACAGGTTCTGGGTGACCATTTCCAACGTCGCACGACGGTCATCATTCAAGCCCAGATTAAAGCCACTTAACTCCGCCATGCCACCGACACGGATCCGCTGGTCAAAACGGGTAATCGCAACCTTGTAGGTTTCATCCAGCACGGTGGACTGTGGGGCAAATTTTGGCTCAACAATCGGAATCGTTAATGAATAGCCTTTAACAGGATAAACAGGCAAATTTAATTCCAGCGGTTTAAGAAAATCACGTGAATAGCTGCCAAATGCCAGCACAAAACGGTCTGCGGTCAGGATAGCGCCATTGACCATCACCCCCTTGACCTCATCCCCCTCAACGATCAGTTTCTCGACATTTTGATCAAACTTAAACTCAACACCCAAGTCTTGGGCAACTTTTGCCAAAGCATTGGTAAATAGATAACAGTCACCTGTTTCATCATTGGGCAAATGTAAACCACCCACCAGTTTATCGGTGTGGGCCAGTGCAGGTTCAACACTGCCAAGCTCTTCGGCATTGAGTAAATTAAAATCCACACCACATTCTTTCAATACCTGAATGTCGCGTTGTACCGCCTCAAGTTGCGCATCACTACGAAAAACCTGTAGCGTCCCTTTAGAACGGTTTTCATAGTGAATACCCGTTTGTGCCCTTAAATCACGTAGACAGTCACGGCTATACTCCGCAACACGCATCATGCGTTCCTTGTTCACCGCATAGCTGTGTGGATTACAGTTTTTTAGCATCTGTGCCATCCACTGCAACTGCCACATACTGCCATCAATATTGATTGCCAACGGTGCATGATGCTGGAACATCCACTTGACGGCCTTAAATGGGATACCAGGTGCTGCCCATGGAGTTGAATATCCAGGGGAGATTTGGCCCGCATTGCCAAAACTGGTCTCCCTGGCAGGACCTGCCTGACGGTCAAGCACTGTCACCTGCGCACCTTGCTGTGCAAGATAATAGGCACTTGCCACACCAATGACGCCACTTCCTAAAACGATTACGCGCATAATGCTTCCCTCGCGCCCACACTAGTTTATTTAACTAGTATATTTTTGCATCAATAGTTTTTTTCACTATTTTTATGACTATAATCCAGGTAATTTCATATTTTCATCACGAAAAAATTAAAATAAAAGGGAATACTCTATGCGTAAACTGGACCGTATTGATCGCCTGATTTTAGACATCCTGCAACGTGAAGGGCGCATCGCGATCAGTGAACTTGCCTCACGTGTTAACCTGTCAACCACTCCCTGTTCAGAACGGGTCAAGCGCCTGGAGCGTGAGGGTATCATCATGGGCTATTATGCCCGACTTAATCCTGCCCACGTTGACCGCAACCTGCTGGTGTTTCTGGAGATCAAGCTTTCCGCCAAATCGGGTGATGTTTTTGATCAGGTGGCACGAGATTTAGTGGACATTCCAGAAGTATTGGAGTGTCACCTGATCTCAGGCGAGTTTGACTATCTGGTCAAGGCACGCCTTAAGGAAATGAGTGCCTATCGTCGACTGCTTGGAGATTTATTAAAAAAACTCCCCGCTTCAGCTTCATCACATAGCTATGTGGTGATGGAGGAAGTCAAGGAGTCCTTATATTTAGATATGGGAATATAAAACAATTACTTTTGGCTATTTCATCCAGAAGTGCTTGCCGTAATACGCACCATTGAGCTGCGTGACCTGAATCAGGCTTTCCCGAAACAAATGAAAGTAATCTTCATCTGGCGTGGGAGGTGCCTGCCAGAACTGATCTAAATCCATCTGCGCCGTAAGCCGAGGTAAATCATATAGGGACTGCCCCAAAGTTTTGACTGGGATATGGTGGTAAAGTGCCTGAATGCCTGTCGTGCTATTAATCGTAACTAATCCCAAACTGTGCTTCAGCAAAGTTGGTAAATGCACATCACAAAAATAATGCACACGGTCTTGAATGCCATGCTTTTTTGCCAACCGCTGAATGAAACGACCATAATGTCGATAACCCCGATCCATTGGGTGATGTTTAAAAACCAAGTGATGCTCAGGATGTGCATTAACAGCAAAAGAAGTAATCACTTCAGTAATACAGTCTCGGATATCCTGATAGTGACTATGCACCCGAACCTGAGAATCATTATGCACCTGGAGAGTAAAAACAAAATAATTGTGATCTTGTTTAACGATCAGGTTCTCAAAAGATGGGGGTTCTATAAGGGAATTTTTGATTTTACGTATGGCTGAAATTAGCCAATAATAACATTCCATCACTGGCCCATAACCACGATGATGTAAATAAAAAGGGTATAACCAGAAAAATAGGGTCCAGAATAAATAGTACTGGAAACCACTCCATACCATAAGAGAATATTGATTGTCACTATTCGTTAACTTATTCTTTGGTTTATCGACTACTGACTGACTTAAAAAATCCTGCGAAAAACTGGAATAATTATTGACCCCATTCTTCTCAAAAGTAATGTAATCAGGGCGAATATAACCCTCTTCAAATACATAAAACTTTTTATTGAGTGACTGGGAAACCAATTTGGCCTGTTTATGATAAAAACGGCAATCACCAAAGCAAATAATTGCATCAATTTGATTTTCTTTAATTTTATTAGTCAACCACTGATCAAACTGGTCCGCCTTGGCCCGATAGTGCCAAATATTTGGCCGAGCAGCATAGTAACGCCAATCACCAGCATTAAAATTAACTTTAAAACATTCAACGTCTTTAGAGATTAACCAATCAGCTAAATCAGCAAAAAAAGGACCAACTGGACCTTGTAGCAGCAAAACTCGATGAGCTGCTAATAATTCATCTAAAAATTTAGACAATGCATCTACCTTAAAACTGTATTTTTTAACTGGCGTAACCTTGTAAATAGCCATGACCCCCGATATGTAGGTTGCATAGACCTCACCTGTTGTAGATGAAGCATATGTTGTAATACATGCTCTGGTGTCACCAATGGAATTTGCATTTTTCGCGTATGCGGCAAATTATAGGTTGGATACTCAATCAAGGTGGTATACGCCAACTCCTCTAACATTAACTTACGGTTCCGCCTTGGACAATGATGACGGTCAACGGTCAATCCCCACCCTGCATAAAAAGGAATTCCATAACAGTATACTTTAAGCCCCCTCAAAAGTGCTTCAAATCCCGATAAAGAGGTTATTGTGTGAATTTCATCAACATATTCAAACAGTGTTATAATGGAAAGCTTGGCTTCAATATGATCAATATGTGCATTCATCACGTCCTGACTAACTTTACCCTTACGTAATCCTGTCTCCACATCTGGATGAGGCTTATAAATGATATAAGCTTCTGGATTGTTTGCCCTTACCTCTTTAATCAGGGCTTCATTGGTTTTAATATCAATCCCACCAAATTGTACAGATAAATCATCTTCGACCTGTCCAATAACCAATAATACTTTTTTATTCAAAGCAATTTGTGGAAGTTTTGTAGGTACAACTTCACCAACATTATATTTCGTCAACTTCTGTTGCACAATTTCTTGTATCAGCCATTGAATACGTTTTGTCTGCTCCACGGTCAATTGTACCTGGTTCAGCAAAACCTCTAATCGTGAGGGTGCTGTTACATCGTAATAAATTCCTAAGTCATCAAAAACCAATGAAAAAGGGCGAATTAACTTAGCACCCAGACCCAAAGAACGCAAAAAACCATCCTCAACTGTCCATACATGTTGATAACCAGATTGTTTTAATGTTTTTGCTTTTCCTCCCCAAGCAACCACATACTGATTTTTTTTAGGTTTTCGCCACTGCATAAATCTTAAGTTAATCGATGGAAATCCAAGATAATCAGCAATAAATTGACGTTTCCAACGACTAAACCCATAAACCACAATATTCTGGTGCACCAATCGTTGTTGAAATTGTAAATTTGGTGCAAGAATATCCAGTATTTCTTCCAACTCACATAATTGATGGGACACAGGAGAAACATACTTTGCATATTTTAAATAAGCACATGTAAACAAATGTTCCAGGGAACGTGGCTCAACTCTGCGATTAAGAACAGCATCAGGGAGTGTTATGTGATCCTGAGTTAAGCCCCAGCCTGCATACCAAGGGATACCAAAGCAGTGAACAGGCTTGCCACACAATAGTGCTTCAAAGCCAAGTTGTGAACTAACTACATAGACCTCTGCCATCATCTGACATAATTCGATTGGATTATAATTTTCTGAAATAAAGCGAATTCTATGATTCTTATTCAATGATGAGGGAAAATGTCCTTTTGCTTTTCCAACAATCACATCAGGATGAGTTTTAATCCAAATCGTAGCATCAGGATGATGTGAACAGGCATGTTCCAGCATCTGCTGAAAAGAGTCTTCCGATGCCAGAGCATACTGAATCGACTGGTCTCCAAAAGTTTGGTCTACAATCAGGATATTTTTCTGAGTATTAAATAAAGTAACATCCAAAGAAATAAAGTATTGATTATATTTGGTTACTTTAAGTTCAAGAATCTTTTCAATTAAATGTCTTGCCCGAATATTCTGCTGTACTTGTTCTGGTTGATTAATTAACTTTTCCAGATCAGAACACATAGAAGCATCAAAGTAGATTCCAGCCCTATCCATCACCAATGATAGAGGCGGTACATTCAGTTTTCCTAAACCCAGTGATCGAATAAATCCATCCTCTAAGCAGATACATGAGGTATTATATTTTTTGGATAATTTTTTCGCTCGAAAAAAACTTTTTTTTCGTCCCCATCCTACATAGGTGTTTTTATCCAGATTGAGCAAAAATTGATCTATAAATAATATCTTTCGTATTCCAGAGGGTATATTTTCCATTAATTACTCACAAAAATCAATAATTTAAATACTTACATTTTTAAATTACACTTAGAATTATACCACTAGAGAAGCTGCACCATTCCAACTCATTATAATGTGCCTAATAATATTGTTAAGAATTTAGAGCTAAAAAAACATGGTTTAGGATTGAAATTAAAACGTAAACCAATTTATTTTGTTTATATTTATTGTATCTTTGCCAACATGGATTATTTTTCTTAGAATCTATACATTGTCTTTTTAGCTATTTTTACTTATAAAATTTGAATAAGTAGTCTTTAGAGGGTAGTCAAATGAATAAATCAAGCAAATATATGGTTGATTTTAAAGAAAGTGCTTTAAGAACTTTAGAAATCGAAAAGCAAGGTCTAGCTCATCTTGCAACACAAATAGATGATCGTTTCATCAAAGCATGTGCTTTAATTCTAAATTGCCAAGGCAGACTGGTGATTACAGGGGTAGGTAAATCAGGGCATATTGGTCGAAAAATGGCAGCAACCTTTGCTTCCACAGGTACACCCTCATTTTTTATGCATCCAGGTGAAGCAGGTCATGGTGATCTTGGCATGTTAGTTGCTGGTGATATATTAATTGCCATATCAAATTCTGGCAAAAGTGATGAAATAATGATGCTAATGCCTTTAATTAAACATTTAAAAGTCCCATTGATTACAATTACAGGAAATAATCTGGGCACTATGCCCAAATATGCAGATGTAGCCCTTACTTTAGGTGGTCTAAAAGAAGCTTGCCCTCTCGGCTTAGCACCCACATCTAGCACAACAGCCACATTAGCTCTGGGTGATGCATTAGCTGTAGCCTTACTTGAGGCACGTGGTTTTACTTCTGATGACTTTGCGCGATCTCATCCAGCTGGCGCTTTAGGAAAACGACTACTTTTAAAAGTGGAAAACTTGATGGCAAAAGAAAATAATATTCCCAAAGTTTTTTCTGACAGCTCTTTAGGTGATGCTCTTTTTGAGATTAATACCAAACGTTTAGGTTTGACAACAATTGTAGACCAAAATAATATTTTATTAGGTGTTTTCACTGATGGTGACCTTAGAAGATTAATTGAAAAAAATCCAACCTTTGATATCTCGACACCTATTTCAGATTTAATGTCTAAATCACCTCTTACAATTCTTAAAGATGCTCGCGCTGTTGATGCATTAGAGCAATTACAAAGTAAAAAAATAAATCACTGTATTATTACCAATGACTGTAATCAAGTCATCGGGATTTTAGATATGCATCTTTTAATGCAAGCAGGTATTGCATAATGGGTTTACTCTCTTTTACGACAAAAGCTCAAGATATTCAGGCACTGGTCTTTGATGTAGATGGTATTTTAAGTGATGGGTTTGTTACATTTACTAATAATGGGGATGAAATAAAGTCATTTGATATTCGTGATGGCCTAGGTATGAAACTTGTTCAGAAAGCTGGACTCAAAGTGATCATTATTACAGGACGCCAAAGCCATATCGTTGAGAAACGCATGTCTGATCTGGGGGTCGACCTTGTTTATCAGGGAAGAGAGGATAAAGGCCGTGCTTTATCTGAAGCATGTAAGATATTAAATATACTTCCTGAAAGCTGTCTTTATATGGGAGATGACTGGCCAGATCTTTCAGCTTTTAAGATAGCTGGTGTTAGAGTCACCGTTCCCAACGGACACGAAGAAGTCCGCAATCGGGCAGATCTTATTACTCAGGCATTTGGCGGACGGGGGGCTGTAAGAGAAATTTGTGATATTATTTTAAAATCCAAAGGAGTTTACGAAAACTTTTTAAACGAGTTTTTGGATTAAAAAAGTAGTGTTAATGATCATTTCAAAACCTTTTTGATCTAAATTTAACTGTATACATTTAATTTTCATAATCTTTTTGTACTATATAGGGAAAAATATGCCGCATTTGAAGCCCCAAGAAGTTGTAAGTTTAGGCGATATACAAATGGCAAATCATTTGCCATTTGTATTATTTGGCGGAATGAATGTACTTGAGTCAAAAGATTTAGCGTTTGAGATTGCTGAAACTTATATTGATATCTGTAAACGATTAAACATTCCTTATGTGTTTAAGGCGAGTTTTGACAAAGCCAACCGTTCCAGCCTGAACTCGTTTCGTGGGCCTGGCCTGGAAAAAGGCATCGAATGGCTGGGAGAGATTAAAAAACAGTTTAATGTCCCAATCATTACTGATGTGCATGAACCGTATCAGGCAGCACCTGTTGCCGAAGTTGCCGACATTATTCAGCTTCCCGCATTCCTCAGTCGCCAGACTGACCTTGTTGAGGCAATGGCAAAAACCCAAGCCATTATCAATATCAAAAAAGCACAGTTCCTTGCACCGCATGAAATGCGCCATATCCTGCATAAGTGCCTGGAAGCGGGGAACGATAAACTTATCCTTTGTGAACGTGGTTCAGCATTTGGCTATAACAACCTTGTTGTCGATATGCTGGGCTTTGACATCATGAAAGAAATGAATGTGCCCGTATTCTTTGATGTGACCCACGCTTTACAAACACCAGGTGGACGTGCTGATTCCGCTGGTGGTCGCCGTGCCCAAATCACGACTTTGGCGCGTTCAGGTATGGCAACGGGCTTGGCAGGATTATTTCTTGAAGCACATCCAGACCCTGAACATGCAAAATGCGATGGACCATGTGCCTTGCGTTTATCACAGCTTGAGCCATTCTTGGCGCAATTAAAAGAATTGGATACCTTGGTTAAAGGATTTAATAAATTAGATACATACTAACTTAATCATCAATGGTTCATAAAATGTATTATATGTTATAATATATAAGTACTATTGAATCATCAATACTTTTATGTTTTATCATTAAAAGTAATGTTTTCTTAATATTAATTAAAAGGCTATTAACTATGCGACCTAACCATCAAAACTCAAAATCCTCTGATATTGAAATTGAGAAGAATAAGCTTTTAATTGCTAAATTAGAGGTTTTAGCGAGAATCAGTTCATCTCCAACATTTGAAAAATCAGAAAATATTAGAAATCAAGTCAAAAATAAAATTTCCGAATTAATTGAGCAACTTTAATTCTATTAAGCACGGTTTAAAAATTACTTTCTAAACCGTGTATTTTTTAATATATTTTATTATTTACCCCATTATTAATTATCTTGGATTTATCAATGTCATCTCCTCCTAAAAATAATTTATTATTTTTCCCATTTAATATAATATAAGGTAATATCTGCTCATTTTTAGTCTTATTTAATATAATAAGTTTAACTAAACTTCCACTCCCATTTAACTTTAACAGAAGATTATTTTTAGCAGAATTTGGCATACGTATTACAAAAGCTTGATTAATAGAAAACCCATTAAAGCTATCAATTCGCACAGCATCTAAAGGTTTAGTATTCTTACAATCACTTGCCGCAGTTGGTATACAATATCCATTAGCATGAACATCTAACATATCAATCCCCCCCCAAGTACCTTGGCTTATGAGCACCCCCCCCCTATTACTTTCAGATACCAAATGCGAAATCTTAACCCGAGGTTTACCAACTGTTGTGAACCCTACACCGTTAAAAACACCATAAACATGTAGAAAATTTATTTCAATATTTTGTTTTATTATTACTCCATCATACCCAGCATAATTATTTGTAATATTCTTTGGCTTCATGCCACAATTACCGACCACACCTTTTTCAAGTAAAATATCACCAGGCCCATTAAAAATAATGCAACTTTCACCTGAAACTTTTCCAGATATTTTTATATTACTATCAACTTCTAAACCATTACGATTACCATTAGCCTCCACATATAGCATATTTTGCGCACAGTTGTTTGTTTCAATATCTATATCAAATCTAGAAGCATAAAGAGATATACAATTCCCCTTACTATTAAGAATTTTTGCTTTTCCTGAGTTCCATTTGTCATTTAAATAGTTTCCATCCAAGCTAATATTTTTGATTATTATATTTTTAGGTGCTTGTGTTATTAAAGATGAACCTTTAAATTTATTAAAATTTTGACTTTGTATTAAATCCTTATTAACACCTGCTTTTAATTTAACAGTAGTAATCCCCTTACCTGCACCTATCAATATAGAACCATCAGGTATAATTACAGTTCCATCTACTACAAAAACACCTGATGGAAAAACAAATTTCTTTTCATTTTGAAGTTTATTGTTGATCAAAGCACTTGAAATAGGAATTTCATTAGAAGCCTGAGCATGTGCTATATTTATCAAACAAAAAAGATATATAAAAAATATACAGATAAAATTTTTCATTTTTTCCAACCATAGCAAAATCTATTGAAATATAATAAACACAGAAAATCAAATTTCCTACCAAGTGCAATAATTTTAAAAATTTCACCAGCTCAAACTTAAAATCTACACCTAACACTAAGTGTTTTATCAAAAAACTACATTAAAAAACATTTCATATCAAGTCCGAAATCGCGAGATCCTTTATAAAAGAAATAGAAAAACTATCTACAATCTTTCAAGAGATTATCTCTTTACTCTGAGTCAAAATTAGTTGTTTTATATTAAAACCTGTAGTATTCTAGTAATAATTAAATGTAATTTATTACAGCACTTATATGATAAAGAAAATAGATATCAAGTTAAGTATGTTAACCTCCTAATTCCCTTATCTATAACAGTGGAAAATATTTATATACATTCTATCTATACCATTTACATCATGTAACAATAACACTTCAGAGAATATACTCTTTCAATGATTTTTTTGTATAGAGAATTCAAACAGCAAGTGTAACAGTATACAAACCTGTTATCACTTAGCCACGAGCTCGCTAGTCCAAAGAATTTCTAGGGCAATGATTTAAAACATCTTCAATTTTTCGAATTTTTCCTTACCTAATATACTCTTTGAACAATGATGATTCTGGCAGATACTGATGAATTAAAAATTTGTATTCTCATTCTTCGCCCATTGATTTGAACGGTAGGACATCAGCAAAATAAGTAACCATAGACATGGCTAATCTTTAATCGCCCTGTACAATGATCTATCGTTTCGGATAAGGTTCATTGCGCAAGATATACACAATTTGGATATATAAAAACTAGACAACTAGACAACTAGACAACTAGACAACTAGACAACTAGACAACTAGAGTTAAAACAGCTTCCTATGATATTATCAATCACAGTATCACGCTCAAAATTGCTTACTTGTTGTCTTTACTCAATGATGGCATCTCGGCAATGAATACTTTTTCTATTCACGAGCTTTTGAGCCTATCAAGATTCTTAGCCCCATGTTTAAGATAGGTTTTTTATGACGTAATGATTTATGCAAATCCTCGCCTTTGTCTTTATCCTAATAAATGATAAACATAGCAATGATCTATTCGTGAGGGGGCTGGTTAACTTCGTTCAGTTAAGGCCTTTGCAATCTGCTCAGGTGACCAATTTTTCGAATGAGATAAAAGACAAAGTCTATGAAAGACGGCGTCTACGATAATACTACTATGTTAAAAACTCATGTGCCAGCTTTGCCCGATAGCTTCATTGCCCTTGATTATACCTGATTTCTCGTGAAATAGTTGAACTTGAACATTTAAAGATTTTAGTGAGTCAGGCTGTGAAGTTTTAACTTTCAATACTGCATAAATTTCGTATATTTCTTCTTGAAAAATTGGGCATATTGCTTCATTGTATACTTTGCCACTGCGAGTTGAAAAAATCAGAATGTAATTAATCCACTCCAACGTTCGTTCTTAACCATTTACAAATGTGTTGCGCTTCTTTATTGAATTCACCTATTGAAAGAATAGTATTATATTTGAGAAAAATAAGGTGTGTATATCAAAATTATTTTAGAATTGGGTTAGTTTATAATTAAAAAATTAGCAAAGCAATTTTGCAATATTTAGCTTGATATTTATTAATTTTTTTTAATTTCTGATTTTGTATAAATATACATTGGCGGTTGAAAAGATTTATCATAATTATTAATATTTTTATCAACACTTAAAAAAATTAATTTATTTTCTAGATAATCAATACCAACCCGATATACAAAAGTAAAAAAATTCAAAAGAATACGATGTGCTTTATCAAAATATTCAGGATAGAGTTCAATTTGTAAAGTATGTAATTTTTCAAACGCCAGATGTGATATCGCACCTTCAAGAAAATCAACTTCAGAACCTTCAACATCAATTTTCATAAAATTAAAATGTGCATCTAAAAACATCTTATCAAGCTGTACTACCTCCACTAGCTGAGTTTTAGGCTTCTGACCAAAAACCTTAGGAAAATGCTCAATCATTTCCTTTTTTAATGTACTCCCCTGTCTATGAGTAGTAGATAAAAATATCTCAGATATAGTATTTTCATTTCCTAAAGCTAAATTATATTTTAAAATCTTTTCTGTTTTAAGCTCTATCAGTCGATTGTAGTGTTCTACTACGGGTTCAAATGCATAGACTCTATCAGCTCCATTTAATAAATAATGTAAAGCAGTATAGCCAATATTAGCACCAGCATCTAAAACAACATCACCAATCTTAATAAATTCTTTTGCGATTAATGCATCTATACCATACCGCTTATTATTTTCAGAAAAGAAATAATTTCTTTCATGTAAATTATTAAAATCAAGTGTAATGTCAATCTCAGCAACCTTAACATATACTGGCAAAAACTTATTATCAGTTAATAGTTCAATATTTAAAAAATCGACATTACGAATTTCTTTAGATGAAACCAAGTAGTTATTTAAAAAGTTAACTTTTTCACCATTTCTTATATTATAATAAATTTGATCTATTGCTTGATACACATTATCAAACTTAACATTATCTAATACAAAAATATCATAAGCCCACCACCTTAAATCTAGAATTTTACTTATAACCTCAGGAGAGAAACGAAAACCAATTATTTTCCCAGGATTTCCTTCAACAATTGCATAAGGTGGAACATTGTCATAAAGAACAGAATTAGCCCTAATAATAGAACCATGACCTATGGAAACTCCACGATGAACGATAGTGCCACAACCAATAAAAACATCATGCCCTATTACAATTTTATCATTACTCACTGAAGAGAAAAATTGCTTCTGAGCATCTAAAATATTATCAACATTATTTTCAAAAAATTTATTTTCTAATTTTTCAAGTGTGCTCTCATTTCTAAAATGAAAACTTGAAGTAATAAAATTTTCTGGCGCAACAACCATACCAATATTGACATTTCTTTCAATAGTAGTAAAACGACCAATACTCTTAGTATGTGTAATTAATGAATTACCACCACCAATTTTAGAAAACCCACCAATAAATTCAATATCAAAAAGACCGTTATTAATTTGTACGTTACTCTCAATTACAAATCCTTTTGATCCATTAACAATTGAAGGAAAAAAAGATTTACGTGAAATTTCAATATTATAATTCAGCAGTAAATTTCTATCCATAATTAAATATCCCGTGAAACATAAGAACTTATAATAGTATTAAGTTTTCTATAGCATTCATCAGTAGGATGAATACTTTTATCAACAATAAATTTTTCAATATTTAAAAAATCTGTTGATACATCAATAGTTACACTCTGATATCTTTTGACTAAATCTGTATAATTCCAAATTGGATGCGAATAAGCACCATTACCATTAATAAATTTATTATCTAACTTATTTAAGGATTCTCTACCATAAAGACACCAGAAAATAAATTTAACTTTCTTTAATAGCTGGTATTGATCAAGTCTATTTAAACCAATTCTAAATGACTCTATATCATTTTCATTAGATATACTTTCTGGCTCAATAAACCTACCATCATGAATATTAGAAAAAGTAGTCACATTACCAATACGAAAATCTGGTACAAATAAAATCACATTATCAAACCAATCAACCCACCATTTAATTAAATTCTCAGATTGATTACTCATTAACGACATAGCAGGTATAGGTAACAAATAAAAATCATCAACATCAAGTTTACTCTCAAGCCATTTTTTATGCCATATTTGAATATGAGATGGCCCTACAACACACGTATTAATTTTATTTAAACAATAATCTCCCCTTATAGTATTCAAATAAAATTTATTTTTAGATAAATTTTTTAAATCCTCAGAAATAACTTTCTCAATTAGTTCATTATTATTTATATAATTAATAATACCTTTAAAATTTTTTATTATCTGAGAAAAATCATACTTCCACCATTTTTTAATTAAGAGTTGTTCAATTATATCTTCTTCAAATCTAAAACCAATAATAGTTGCTGGCGAACCAGCAACTATTGAATAAGGTGGAACATCTTCATCAACATAACTATTTGGATATATAATCGCCCCATCACCAATAACCACACCTTCAGTAATTACAGAATTCTGCCCTACTACAACATCACTACCAATAAAAGAAATTTTATCTTTTTCATAAAAGAATCTATTAGTCTTAATCAGTGAGTAGTAACTATCTTTAAAATTATTATTGATTGTGTCTCCATAAATAAAAGGATGATTACTCAAAGCACTTCTATACTTTTTTCTACCTATATAACAATTTCTCTCTATTATGGTAAATCTACCAATATACGCATTATTACATATAGCACTAAAATCTATTTGTGAATAAGCCCCTAAATAAAATCTACCATTTAATTTTCCTCTGATAACAGCACACTCTTCTACAAATCCCTCTCCAGAAAAGTTTTTATCAGAATATTGTAAACCATATTTACTCTGAAGATCTTGAAAAATTTCATTATTCATAACCATTTTTTAAGTCCTTTCCCAACCAAACGCGCAGCGATCGATGAACTATCTTCAAAAAATGCTTTTGGATTCCGATGCAATTTTTCCAATTTTGATGCGCTTAATAAGCCCATTTCATTAGCTTTTTCAGCAACCATTTCTAACATTCTTACCGTATATTTATCTGAACTAGAATCTGATGGAGCACACAAACTTAATAAATCAGCTCCTTCTTTCCAGATTGGTGATTCACCTAAAATATTTTCCACAACTGCTCTATGAGAACGACCACTGTAATAGTTTTCAAATAAAACTCCTTTAAATATTTCTACATCAATAATTGCTGGTTCTTTAAGAAATTGAATATAAGGATTTATTAATTCCATTCCATTAAAGTCATACTCTATAATCTTAGACCCTAATAAATTTAATACATCACGTAAAAAATCTAAACTACCTTTATGAATTTCCCTAATCATTTCTATTCTATTTTCTTCACCTATAAGTGGTAACTTTATAGGGATATAATTTTTTCCATCATAGCTCATCTTCACAAATGAGCCTTGGTCATTAAGAAATAACATTTCAAACATTAATATAAAACGTACATACGGATGATCTGTATTTTTATGATTAAGCATTTCTGCTAAATAGCCCTTACCCCATATATTATTTTTTGATAAATCTTTAATACCATCATAGGTAACAAAATAATAACCATTTATCAAATTATTAGAATTATTACATAAATTCATAATTGATTTTTGCATGGTTCCATTATGACCAATATCTACAATTGCTTTCTTTGTTTCTGCTTTAAACAATCCTTGATCATTATAATATTTAACTAAAATTTCTCTTTCAACCTTAGCACTATCTAAAATTAAATCAGAAATTTCAGATATAAACTCCTTAAGAATTTTATTATCTTCTTTGAATCGCACACGATGTTTAATATTATCTTTGAATCCATATTTTTGGTAAATTTCGTTATTAATAATATTTCCTTTAATACCAAATCTTTGCTCGAGCAATAAACCTATAGGCATTGGTGTAAAATTCACATCCAGAAGATCAATAATATGCTCTTTAGAGGTAATTGCAGGAATATTAACACCTCGTCTAGATCCATATAAATATGAAAAAGTAGGTAGATCGTCAATATATTCTTTAAATAAATCACAAGCTTTATTTACTATATCTCCATCCCTAGATAAAAAATAAAGGTGATCTATATTATCTTTTTTACTTGTTTCAATAAGCCATTTTGAAAAACCTAAAAGTATAGGCCCAAAGAAAGCATAACCAAAATTATAAAAATTACCATTTACATAACTCGGACTCTGTAAAGTTAAAGGATTATCACTAATTTTATTAGCAATAAGTCCCTGAAAAATAGATCTTATAAGCACTGAATTATGTTTAATTTGCTTCCCTAATAAAGATTTTTTTTCAAAATTTTTAACTGTTGAATCTAAATGTAATGTTGAAATTTCATATTTATTAGCATTGACGATATCGACAGCATGGTTATCGCCTATATGTAAAATTTTAGATGGTTTTGAATTTAGTTTTTTTAATAAATAAGGATATACATTACCAGTAGCTTTTAGAAGTCCATGTTGTGAAGATACAAATAAGAGGTCATATCCTTTTATACCATTCATAGATAAAACTTGTTCAATAAATGCTTTTTCAAAGAAGGTATCTGAAGTAATAATTACTTTTTTACCTAATCTTTTAGCCTCATTAAATAAATCTACAGCTATTTTCCTAGGTCTTAAAATCTTTTTTTCTGTTTCTAATTCTAAATTATAGAGTGCTATTACTTGCTCATTAGATAAATCATAATTACGTCCTAAAGCCACATATCGCGCAAATAAAGGCACTTCTTCACCAATATGCTCTTCTGGATGAACAAATTTTTTAGCTTCAAGTCTAATTTTACGAAAGTCAGATAAATTACTTGATATTTTATCAACTTCTGGCTGCATATAAATAAACATATCATCTGGCTTAGCAAATGGCCTCACAAGAAGAGTATCAAATATATCAAAACTAATAATATCGTGCTTCTTAATTTGATCAACTAATTTATTTTTAACATTTTTTTCATCTATTCGTTCAATCTGAATTTTCTTTTTAACTTTATTTTCCAATAAAGTCTCTTTACCGTTACGAATCTTTTGAACAATATTATCTACAGCATTCAACTGCTTTCTTATCATTTCTACTTTATCTATTGTTCCATAACTCCAATAAAATGCGAGCATATCTCTAAGCTTGTCTTTCCCATCAAGATAAGCAAGTTTAGGAGCTTCTTTAGTTTGAACAACGGGATTAAGAACATTTGACCAAAAATGAGGCGAAATAAACTCTTGATAAACAGAAATATAGTTATTTATCGAATATTCAGCATTTAAGTGAAAAATTGGCTTGAATAAAAATTTTGTTTTTTTGTTAAATGCTTTAGCTTCATGTACAACTGAACTTGATACCGAAAATACATAACGTAAATTATCTGAAGCAAGCATATTATAAATTGGCCAATCAACGATCTCTACAAATGGTAAACTTTTCAAATATTTAATAATGTCTTCATCTCCAGATTTTACATATGGATGACGCGAATAATAAATTTTACTATATAGTTTACCAGCAGTTTCAAACTCATCTTTGAAATCTAAAACTGTTAACATTTTGCCATTCTTACATATTGCTTTGTCCAATAAAGTTTGACCAACAAATAATGCTGAATTTGGTGCAATATTTAGCTCATTCCTTTTAAAACCTTTATAAGTTTGAATTTTTAATCTATCAGCATATAAACCATATAAATTACTATCTAAATTATATTCTTTCAATTTCTCGAAAATTTCAGTATTATTACTCGAAAAACCAAATAAAATATCATCCATAAATCTGATTGGATGCAACCATATATCTATATAAATTATATTTGCTTGAGTAAGTATTCTTCTTGTTTGTTCAGATAATTCATAACCTACTATTAAATTACCCTCACCAAGAAAATCCTTAAGATAACCTATTGAATCACTAGAAATTTTTTTAGAATCAAAATAAAATTGCAACTCATTTACATCTAACTGAATATTGGACTTATCAAAGAATTTAATTCTACTAAAATAATCTTCTTTAGTTAATGAACTTATAAACTTAATTGGCTGTTCATTTAAAACTTGTGATATAGGTCTTCTTAAAAGATCCCAAAACCAACGTAGATTATTAAATTGCTCTTTTTCTTTAGTCATTAAGAAATCTGAGGAGATATAAACTTTCATATAAATAAACCTATAACCTTTTTACAAATCTAATGTAACTTTAGCCGCTATCACAATTCGATAGGGAGTCTATGTATTCCTACTGTCAGCTCGACTACGTTAGTTTGAGCTTTTGATCTCACCAATATATCCATCTTTAACCCACCTAACCAACATGTTGATTTTCATTTAGATTTTCCAAATGAAACAGAGTAAATTTTGTCCAAAATTTATTGACAAAATTCTTTATTCAGCTCTATAATATTAATGTTCAATATGCACATTTAAAACTTTAACCTTAGTTTTTCATAAATTAATTGAACATATCTCTTTAAAAAAGTAGATATATCATATCTACTTTTTATCCATATTAAATTTCGTCTTACAAATCCAACGCAACTTTAGCTGCTATCGCAATCTGATAGAGAATCTGTGTGATTCCACGTGTTAACTCAACACCCTTGGTTTGTACTTTAGGTAAAACCAAAATTTCATCTCCTCGCTGAATTCTATAACGGCTACTGACTAACTCAGACTCGCCATTTTGATGAATTACAACAAGCTTGGATTTATTAGATTTTTGAGTATAACCGCCCACCTGTTCAATATAAGACTTGGCTGACATATCAGGTTGCCAAATTACACCATTTGGAAATGTAACCTCACCATGAACCATAATAACGGATGTTTTTTCAGGAATATTTAAAATATCTCCATTTTCCAAGATAACATCATCAAAGTCTTTGGCATTTAAGACCACTTGTCCTTTTGGCTCAATCAGACGTGCTTTAGCAATAAACTGCTTAACCAGCTCTGCATCTTTAACCCTTAAATTCGCTTCTTCCTGAGTGGTGGAGCGTACTGAAAAAGTTGCCTCTTCAAGCTTGTCTAGAGAAACATTTAGCATTTCTTTTTGTCGCTTTGCGACCGATGGGCGAAAGAGCTGTAAAGCTTTTATTTCAGAAAGAACATTAGGCTGGATTTGCTTTAATACTTCAGAGAGCTTGGAACCATAAGGTAAAACAACAGCGTGCGCCCCATTGTGTGCACCTTCAATCCGTACTTGAATTGTTCCCGCATAACGATCAGCAGTAACTGTTAGAACATCACCGTCTTCAATTACAACATTATTTGCGGCCGAAAGCGGATAGTATTCACTACGATACTCACTTCCCTGACGGCGCATGATACTGACATTCGTAGCCCCAGGTTTCAACTTCGCCACAGATAAAGCCTGTGCAACAGTGACTTCTGGCATATTAAACTCAAAATCATAGGCATTAAAGACTTCCCCTCCTACAGAGAAAGTATGGCTTCGAGGTGCAACTACAATCACATCACCATCCTTAAAACTAAATGGTTGTAATTTCCCTGCGATTAAAAAGTCATATAAATTCACATACTGTTTAAGTTGACCATTCCGCATAATTCGAATATCAACATAACTTCCACGTTGTGCATCTACACCGCCAGCCCGATCCAGATAGGCCAATACACTGTCATTGGCGACACCACCATAGGAACCTGGCTGATTTACGAAGCCAGTCACCATCACCTTGACAGGTTGTGACTGTACCAATGCTGCATATACTCCAACGTTTGCAACATAGATTTTACGTACGTAACGTTCAATTAATGACTGCAAACCTCCATTGGTTGTGCCTGCAACTTTTACTGGACCCACATTTGGAATAAAAATATTGCCTTGAGGGTCAACCGTTAAGGTTCCTGCAAACTGATATGCTCCCCACAAACGCAGATTAATATTATCGCCAGGGTTGAGTACATAACTGTCATTAAAAGTTGAACCTGCCGTACTTGCAAAAGCACCTTTAAACAATTGCTCACCAAACATTCTTGTTGGGGTTGAATATTTTTGGGAATTACTTGGTGAAAGACTGACAACAGATTGGCTAGGTAAAATTGTATTATCGGTATTTTCCGCAGGTTGGTTGATATTAGTAGCTAAATCCTGAGGTAATAAACTATTGGTCTCTATTGCAAAGCTGTTGATTGAATAGAACGCAAGCATACTGGTTAATACTATTTTTTTCATTTTATTACTCCTTATGCTCACGAATAATTGAATAAATCAACATGGCGATTCCAAATAAAATATTTAATACTAGGAAATATGTGGCAATCAAATATAACGTACGTGGATAGAGAGCATCTTGTGCCAATTCTGGCGTCGAAACCACAACCAGTTTCTTTAATTTACGTGATGCTTCCAAACGAGCTTTCTCAAGTGAAGCCAAAGACAGTTTATAAAGGTCAGTCGAAAACTCAACATTAGCTTTAAGGGCCTCAAAATCAGCCACACTTTTATTGAGTTTGCTGGTATTCGGTGAAGTCAATTTCGCTTTTTCGTCATTAACTTGTTTTTGTACAGACTCGATTTGACTACGTATTGCAACCACTTGTGGTGCTTCTGGATTAAGGTAGCTTAATAAGGTTCTCTCTTCAGTACGGAGTTGGGCCAGATTTGACTCCAAGCCTGCGACCAACGTGGCAATGGCCTGTGCCTGTGCCTGTGGATCATACATTTGATTATTATTTTGATACTCAAGTAAGGTATCACGGGCATCAGCTAATTGTTTTTTAGAATCGTTGAGTTGATTTTCCGCGAACTTAAGCTGTTCTTCAGCGATTTGTTGAGACAAACCATTAATAAAAGTTTCACTGCTTTTTAAAATTTCCTGATTAAGCAGCAATGCAAAATTTGGAGTAAAACCCTGAGACGATATGGTCATCATCATGGTTTTTTCATCCAAGTCAACTTTGACTCTTTGATTAAAATATTTGACTAAATCCTCAACGGAGGCATCTGAGTTTAATCCAAAAACTGGATCATTATGTGCAATAAATGCTTTACGCAAACTCAACTTCTTATCAAGCTGTTCAACCATATTTCGTGAATTGATATACGCAGTCAAGATATGCGCGTCTTCGCTACTGGTATTACTGACCCCTAAAAGTGTACTTAATCCACTTGAGGCAGACACATCTGAAACCTCGCCCACTTGTTTAACCAACAAAGTAGATTGGGATACAAAGCGTTCCTGAGCAAAAAAGCAAAGATACCCAATAATCAGTAATAGAGGTAAAATGACGATGACAATATAGCTAATTGCCAAGCCTTTATTTGTTATTGACCGCATATGCTTTATATACCTCTATTGCTTGTGCAACATCTTCAAAATATTCAGCTTGACCATCACGCATTAAAAAAGCCACGTCACAATTCCGCGTTAAATCATTTAAATCGTGAGATACCATAATGATGTTTGATTTCTGCTTTAATTCATCCAGTAAAGCCTGACTTTTTTTCCTGAAATTGGCATCACCAACGGCCCCTGCCTCATCCAGCAAATAATAGTCAAAATTAAATGCCATACTGAGCCCAAAACCAATTCGCCCGCGCATACCAGATGAATAGCTCTTGATTGGCATATCGAAATACTTTCCAATATCTGCAAATGACTCAACGAAATCAATCACCTGATCAACTTCATCCTCACTACTAAGATAGAGCCTTGCAACAAAACGTACATTTTGCCGAGCTGTTAAACTTCCTTGAAAACCACCAGACAATGCTACTGGCCATGAAATGGTTTTATTGGTAATGACCTTACCACTATCAGCAAAATCTATGCCACCTATAATTCTTAATAAGGTACTTTTACCTGCACCATTTTTCCCAAGAATCGCAATACTTTTATTTTCAGGTAAAATTGCATTTAGATCCTTGAAGACATAATGTCGCCCTTTCGGAGTGACATAGGATTTAGTTAAGCCACGAAGTTCTATCATTTTGACTTCACCATACGTTGCTCAAATCGGGTATAAAGTAATAAGCCTAATAGCAATGACCCCAAGAGCCATATCATGACATACCCTAGAGAAACACCTGAAACAAGAGGATAATTCGGAGCAACAGCATGACGCATCAATTCAAAAATATGTATTAATGGATTCCAAAGCAAATACCCCTGATATTCGACTGGAATGACATGAATTGTATAAATAACGCCTGATAATAAATATAAAATAAAAAAGAATGTAGAGATAAACTTATTAATTTCTGGTGAGATATCACCAACCACTAGGAAAATCAGCCCCATACTGGTGGTTAAGATAAAGAGTAAGAACCAATATCCCAATAATTGAGGAATAGCATCAATACTGATGTGATATCCAAACCAAAGTAAGACCAGACTAAAAAATAGATAGGCTGTAAAATGCAATAGAAGTTCCAGGAAACTACGGGCGAGCAAGGCATCAATTGGTTTTACAGGTTTATAACTAAATAGTCCTTTATTCGCTGATATAGCATTTAAAGATTGTGTCGAAATTTGTCTAAACATAAAAAATGGCAGAATGCCATTGACCAGAAAAACTTCATAATCTATGCCAGGCGTTGTACGAGAACTTATACTTCCAAACAATATCAGCATAAACCCAATATGCAGAGCAGGTTCTAAGAGTATCCAAAAGTAGCCAAGACGGTACTGACCAAAACGTGTTTGTAGTTCACGCAAGAAAAGTGCACGAATTGCAGCATACATCACCTTTAGTCCACCACGGGACTTAAGCCGTGGTAGTGCCCTTAAACTGGTCGATTGCTCATCCATCTTCCCCCCTGAGGCGCATACTTTGTTCAATATGCCTTATAATATTTGCAAGCGAAGCTTAAAGTATTTTTTTAATAATTTAAAGTTTCAAAATGTTCAATATCACACATTACAAGAAAGTTCATCTATTAAAAAATGATACGAATACAACACGTATTAAACTAGTATAGTAGAATACCCGATCACAAATTTTTTTTAAACAACTACATTTCAATGGGTTATAAATTTAAAAATCAATTCCCCACCCTATAGCAGGGAATGAAAAGAATGTATTTATTTGTTAATTCAACAACAATTCACGTAATTAATTTTACTCATCTTCGTCGTAAATATAACTCATACACCCCCAACCATCATATTCACCATCAAACTCTTGGGCAATACGTGTGATCCACTCTTCCAAATCTTCAATATCTGCATATTCTGGGATCATATTAACATGGATGTTCAATACCCACAGGTCTGAACCATCTGAGTGTTGTTCTTCCTGATAGAGTGAAATTTTTTGCTCTTGGTGCAAAAGATGCAAGGCACATTTTTCAGCCTGTTCCTGCTTTTCAAAAACAATCGAGAATTCAACCTCATGTGGTTCACCTAGGTCATTCCCATCCTCGACCATTTGCCACAGTACATTGCCATTGTCGTTATCTGGAAATTGGTCATAGTCACGTGTCATATCAGTATCCTTTGTTATGTTTTAAATTGATAATTTGGCTATAGATTAACCTATTTTTATGTCAGTTTTTAGACACGTTAATATAATTATTGTAGTTAAGAAATTACCTATCTGTATAACTCACCCAAAGACAATATAAAGCACCACTTGGTCAAGACAGCGAATCCCATTTTCATAGAGTGGTTTAGGGTAATCTTTAAAGGCATCACGCTCGATATGTAACATGCGAAAACCACATTTCTGGTAAAGTGCCAACTGATCAAGACTGGAGTTGCCTGTTTTCACCCACAAATTTGTGATTTTAAGGTGTTTGGCATTCTCAATAACCTGCTGAATTAATACTTTAGCAAAGCCCTGCTTTTGATATTTTTGATCTACAGCCAGATTCTTAATCTCGGCCCGATCGTTATTTTGCAATAGGCAGAGTTGGGCAATGATATTGTCTTGGTGATTCAAGAGAATAAAGATATTTGCCTGTGATAGATAAGTGGAAACCTGCTCCCAACTTGGGTCTGCCTCCAGTAAAAGTAGCTTTAACTGGTCTTGTTGTGATTTTTGTAATACCATCCATCTTACTTGCTGGATCGAATATATTTCTTTCGTATTCATATGCTTAGAATTCAACATCTAAATATAGTTCAATATCATGCATTTTCAAGGGATGCTGGAATGCCAAATATGCTGCATGTAAAGCCATGCGTTTTAAATAAAAACTGGCTGGATCAGGATGGTAGAGTTTATCTCCCATAATCGGATGACCAATATGCATCATATGGACTCGGAGTTGATGTGACCGCCCTGTAACAGGTTCCAAACGGACTCGACTTTGATCTGTTTCCGTATCATATTCCATCAGCTGAAACAGGGTTTTGGCCTGTTTACCCAGTTCAAAATGTACCATTTGACGCGGACGATTTTCCCAGTCAGTGATCAAGGGAACTTCAACACTGCCCTCAGCCTGAATTTGCCCCTGTACCAAAGCAACATAATATTTTTTAACTGTACGTGCCTGAAACATCTTGCTGACCGCAACCTCAGCATCGCGGTGTTTGGCAAATATCAACAAGCCAGAGGTGGCCATATCTAGGCGATGAGTGACTTTAGCTGTTGGAAATTTTTCCAAAATCCGCAAATAGGCACTGTCCTGATGTTCAGGCAAGCGTCCCATTACCGACAATAATCCAGCAGGCTTATTGACTACCACCAGATCTTCATCTTCATAAATGATTTCAAGCGGTTCCTGCGGTGGCGTATAGATAAAGTCGTTATTTAAGGGCATGGGCAACAGGCAGCCTGAATAAACGCAAATTGGCAAAGATTATAGTTCTGCCAAGGGGTTTAGCAAGAGTTCTTAAGCTTGATGGTTTAAGAACAATTAGGAATTTTTACTGCTCTTGGCTAAATTCTCTTTATACATCTCTTCCAGTATCGCAATTTCACGATTAAGAAAAGCAATCAGGTAGTCTTTTGCCCGTGCCAAACTCAGTTGCCTGAATGAAACCATATCCTTGGTTTTACGTGTTACCAGTCCAAATACATCTTTTTTAGGAATGATTACGGGAATGTCACTCTCTAGCTTAAATTCAAGCTGTTGCGACTTGGCAAAGGCATCCAGCGTAATCGAGAGTGTTTGTCCCGAATAGCCATCAGTGACAATAAAGCTGGTATCTGATCCATTGAGCTGTAGTTGACGAATAAGTTGCTGACGCCATGCCATTTCGTCAAATTTCGTTAAAATAGTCGCTAAATCAAATGCACCCAAATGATCGATTTCATTTCGGTTGACATGATGTGGATAGCGTATTTTAAGCTCAAACTCATTCATTATTGTTCTGACCTATTTCCTGTGATCATCTTTTGGTTTTACCTATTGTTCCAATTATATCATTTTGTTTTTTAATATAAAAACATCGACTTATATTCAAAATAGCAAAGCTTTACGGATTAACCTCACATTTATATTAGATTTTATTGATATGGTTTTTATTATTTAAGTCTGATTGGTCATATTCTATTTCATTAAATTTTTCAGGGTATCAAGGGAAAACATGTTGTTTACTTCAACACCTATAACTTTGTAAGTTATAACCTCTGCCTATAAACTTTTGATCTATAGCGTTCTAAGCCGAATCGAGACCTTTTGGGTAAGTACACACTTGCTTTATAAGCTTCGGTGCATGCTGCTCTTTTCGATCCCTTTCACACCCTTGAGACATAGTTTAGGCAGATTGCTGTGGGATTGTTTTCCTAAAAATTACTATTTTGAGCCAGTCATGAAATAATTTTGCATATCCAGTTTTATAATTGGAATTATTTTCCAAATACAGTATAGATTTACCACTTATCTTCCGATATATCCTGCTTTAGCCGTGTATTTTTTCATTAAAAAACAGATTAGGCCCAAATCACCATAATTGCGGCCACAATCACCAGCCACAAACCCAAATGATCGGTTTTGGCGAGCTTCTCTTTAAAGAAAAATGCTGAAATCAGTAGGCTAAATAATATCTCGACCTGTCCCAAGGTTTTGACAATTGCCACAGTTTGCATACTCATGGCACTAAACCAACCAACTGAGGCGAGAAAACTACAGATGCTCACGCGCAGGGTTAGGCCAAGACGCTGCCAGATTTTATAAAGTGTTTTTCGGCTAAAAATCCCTAGGTAGAGTAAAAGTACAATACACTGAAAGCTGATCAGGCTACAAAGTACCCATCCTGCACGATGCAGGAACGGCAACATGGTCAGTTCCAGACTGGCTTCACGCACCAGTAATGAGGTGATGGCAAAACATAAACCACTCCCCAAACCAATCATTAAGGTTTTAAGTGACAGTTCAGTATGTTGACGACCTTTACTTAGTAGAAAGACTGCCACTGCACCAATCAATACTCCCACCCAGCCCCAGGCTGTTAAATGCTCCTGTAGAAACAAAACACCGACTAAAGCCGCCAAAATGGCTTCACTTTTGGCCAGCCCGACACCAATGGCATAGTTCTTTTGCTGAAATAATTTGACCATTAATGCTGTGGCATAAATCTGGCTAATGCCTGCAATTACCACATAGAACCAGAATTTATGGGAGAAATGAACCTGCGCTGTGACAGGTTGGTGCAGATAGAGAAACGCCAGATAACTAAAGGCAAAGATGGGCGAAAATAGAAATCGAGCCAGCGTCGTTCCATAGACATCAACTGTGGTACTGAGTTGTTTTTGAAATGCGTTGCGCCACGCCTGCATGAAAGCGGCCATGAGGGTAAAGAGAATCCAGGTGATTGCCATAGGCTGAAACGCAAAATCCAAAAGTGGAGGTAATTTACTCTGTTTTAAACTGTTTTTCGATGGTCAATATATCCATTCATTATACTGAGCGCTAAAAATATGTTTCACCTATGATGTTTTTTAAACTAACCAAGCCCATGTTCTCTCCTTGTCTTTAGTAAGCTGACTGATCAAGATTATTTTGTCTTTTTTTCTGTATCCAACGTGCGACCACAATCACTAAAACAATCACCAACACCGTAATCAGCACAGGCATAATAAATGCCAAAATCGACAACTAGACCGAGCCAATCAACTCACTTGTTGCTATTACAAAATTACCCAGTCCACCTGTGGTTGCAGTCGAGACACCACGTGCCGCAACGGTACTCATTTGCACCACGCCTGCCGTGCCGCCGCCAACAATAATCGCAGCCGCCCAAGTCGCAAACTGAGACATTTCCCCGCTACTGACTGCCATTGTGGTCAGTGTTCCAGCAACCACTGCCGCAGGCATGGCGATAGTATCCAAAAGATTATCAACCCAAGGCACATAGTAGGCAGCGATTTCACAGAGGGTGGCAAAGCCAAATGCAGCACACACGGCGGGCAATGCCAACCACTCAAAGCCTTTTGCTGGTTCATACCATCCCATGAGAGTTGCAATACTCATCACCAACAAGGGAACAAAGACACGAAAACCACAGGCTGCACTTAATCCTACACCAATACAAAGTCCTAATATTGTTTCCATCTGGATTTTCCTTATTTTTGCTTGAGGCATATTTCTTGTTATTTCATATTTTAAAGTAACAAAAAAGCCCTATCGAGTGACAGGGCTTTCATCAAAACAGTGGGTAACTGTTTGGTGTTTGCGGCTTAGGCATTCTTACTGTTGAATTGATTGCCAAGGCATTTGGTACACGGAGGTAGACGATCAGTACCAATTTCTAAATAGGTGCGGTGTCCGCATTGAATACAAAAATAGAAGCCTGTTCCAGGTTTTTCGCCAGCAGTTACCATCTTTGTTCTCCATAGATTTTAGAAATGGTACATATACTATAACGTGATAGTCTTGATTATTTATTGACCTTTCTGACGAATGGTAGTGGCTGAAAGGTGAAGAGAGGAACTTATACATTCCTCTCTAAAAATGATTTCATGAAATACGGCACAAATCATATATGAAACATTTCAATAGGAATGTCAGGCATTCTATACAGCATCATCCCCCCAGTTATAAAAAACGTCATATTCATCTGTATATTTACTTATTATATCTTTTATTACTCTAACCTGAATCACGGATAAGCCATAGACTTGAAAAAGAGAAAG